>JBDTPM010000339.1:0-10609 GCA_039932695.1 Gallionella sp.
AGATCACCAATCTGGTGAAGGATCTGGCGCGCGCATTGTCGGTGGTGAGCATACGGCTGGTGGAAACGATACCCGGCCGGGCCTATATGGCGCTGGAGTTGCCCAATGCCAAGCGGCAGATGGTGCGCCTGTCCGAGATACTCAGCTCGCAGGTGTATGCCGACATGCATTCCGCGTTGACCATCGCGATGGGCAAGGACATTTCCGGGAAACCGGTGGTCGCCGATCTGGCCAAGATGCCGCATGTGCTGGTAGCGGGTACGACCGGTTCGGGGAAGTCGGTGGCGATCAACGCGATGATACTGAGTCTGCTCTACAAGGGCACGCCGCAACAGGTGCGCCTGTTGCTGATCGATCCGAAGATGCTGGAGCTGTCGGTGTACGAAGGCATCCCGCATCTGCTGGCGCCGGTGGTCACCGACATGCGCCAGGCTGCTTCCGCGCTCAACTGGTGCGTGCAGGAAATGGACCGGCGTTACCGGCTGATGTCCACGCTGGGTGTGCGCAACATCGCCGGTTACAACCAGCGGGTACGCGATGCCGTTAAAGACAAACAGCCGCTCACCAATCCGTTCACGCTGACACCGGAGAACCCGGAGGCGCTAGAAGAATTGCCGCTGATCGTGGTGTTCATCGACGAACTTGCCGACATGATGATGGTGGTGGGCAAGAAGGTCGAGGAGCTGGTCGCGCGTCTGGCACAGAAGGCGCGCGCATCCGGCATCCATCTGGTGCTGGCGACACAACGTCCCTCGGTGGATGTGATCACCGGGCTGATCAAGGCCAACGTGCCGACGCGCGTGGCGTTCCAGGTTTCGAGCAAGATCGATTCGCGCACCATACTAGATCAGATGGGTGCGGAAACCTTGCTGGGGCAGGGCGATATGTTGTATCTGCCGCCCGGCAGCGGTTATCCGCAACGCGTGCATGGCGCGTTCGTGTCCGATCAGGAAGTGCACCGGGTTGCCGAATATCTGAAGGCGCAGGGCGCGCCCCAGTATGTCGATGGCGTGCTCAATTCCCTGGAAGAGGCGGAAGGGAACGGAGAGGGGATGGTTAGCATGGATGCGGAAGCCGATCCGCTCTACGACCAGGCTGTCGAGATCGTCCTCAAATCACGCCGCGCTTCGATCTCGCAGGTGCAGCGGCACTTGCGTATCGGCTATAACCGCGCCGCGCGTCTGGTCGAGCAGATGGAAGCGGCAGGGATCGTCTCGGCGATGCAAAGCAATGGCAATCGTGAAGTGATCGCGCCTGCTCGGCAGGATTAAACACCAACCCCTCCCAACCTCCCCTGACAGCGGAAGGGTCGCTGCGCAGCAGCGGGGCACCCACCGGCGTCCCCCTTGCGGGTACAAGGGGAGGCCGGGAGGGGTTAGAAACGTAAATTAAAATCAGGAATCACTCATGTCGAAGCTGTTAGTTTTACTATTTCTCGTCTTGCCGCTTCCTGCCCATGCAGCAGCAATCGAGAAGCTTAAGACCTTCATCGCCGCGACGCATTCCGCGCAGGCGAATTTCACTCAAGAGGTTTTGGACCAGAACGGCAAGCGTATCCAGAACGCGTCCGGAATCATGCAGTTCCAGCGCCCCGGCAAATTCCGCTGGACTTACCAGAAACCGTTTGAGCAGCTCATCGTCGGCGATGGCGAGAAATTCTGGTTGTATGATGCCGACCTGAATCAGGTGACGGTGAAGAAACTGGATGCGGCATTGGGCAGCAGTCCCGCTGCATTGCTCTCGGGCAGTAACGAGATCGAGCGCGGATTTACCCTCACGGAAGACGGCAGCACGGAAGGCCTGGACTGGTTGCAGGCGATACCCAGGGCGCAGGACAGCGGTTTCGAAAAGATACGCATGGCTTTCGATGCACAAGCTAGCTTGGCCGTCATGGAGCTGAACGATACCTTCGGGCACAAGACCGTGCTGAAGTTCTCTGCGATGCAGCGCAATCCCCAGTTGCCTGAACGACAGTTTCATTTCACACCGCCCAGGGGCGCGGATGTATTGAGCGAGTAACCCCTCCCCAACCCTCCCCTTGTCAAGGGAGGGCGCTCAGTCTCCTCCCCTGAAGGAACTACTAGACATTCGACTAGGCTATCAAAAGACGATAGCCTAGTCGCTGGTTATGACAAGGGGAGGCCGGGAGGGGTTGGGGTTAGAAACGTATTATCATTGCCAAACCATGTCACTATCCCAAGACAACTTGTTCGATACTCCTTCTCCCGCCGCGCCACTGGCGGAACGTCTGCGTCCCAGGCATATCGATGAGGTCGTCGGACAGTCGCACCTGCTGGGTGAGGGAAGGCCGCTGCGTCTGGCGTTTCAATCCGGCAAGCTGCATTCGATGATCCTGTGGGGGCCGCCCGGGGTGGGCAAGACCACGCTGGCGCGGTTGATGGCTTCGGCGTTCGATGCCGAGTTCGTGCCGCTGTCGGCGGTGCTGTCCGGCGTGAAAGACATACGCGAAGCCATCGCTCAGGCACAGCAGGTTCTGCAACAGCGCGGTCGGCACACCATCCTGTTCGTGGATGAAGTGCATCGCTTCAACAAATCGCAGCAGGATGCATTTCTGCCCTTCGTCGAACAGGGCCTCGTTACCTTCATCGGCGCGACTACCGAGAATCCGTCCTTCGAAGTGAACAACGCGCTGCTATCGCGTGCCCAGGTGTATGTGCTGCATGCGCTATCGGCGGAGGAGCTGGGAGCTTTGTTCGACCACGCGCGGCAGATCGCATTTCCAGATTTGGTATTCGATGACGATGCCAAAGAACGCGTCATCGGTTACGCCGACGGCGATGCGCGCCGGCTGCTCAATGCGCTGGAGCAGCTCGACACGGCGGCACGCACTGCGAAGGTCACGCAGATCACCACCGGATTTCTCGATGCCACGCTGGCGCAGAATCTGCGCCGTTTCGACAAGGGCGGCGAAGCGTTCTACGACCAGATCTCCGCGCTGCACAAATCGGTGCGCGGCTCCAATCCGGATGCCTCGTTGTACTGGCTGGTGCGCATGCTGGACGGCGGCGCGGACCCGCGCTATCTGGCGCGGCGCATCGTGCGCATGGCGTGGGAAGACATCGGGTTGGCCGATCCGCGCGCGATACAACTGACACAGGACGCGGCACTGACTTACGAACGGCTCGGTTCTCCGGAAGGCGAGCTGGCACTGGCCCAAGCGATTCTGTATCTGGCCTGTGCGCCGAAGTCGAACGCCGGGTATGTCGCGTATAATGCCGCGCGCGCCTGGGTGGCTCAGGATGGTTCGCGAGAAGTGCCGCTGCACTTGCGCAATGCGCCGACCAAATTGATGAAGCAGCTCGATTACGGCAAGGGTTACCGTTACGCGCACAACGAAGAAGAGGGCTATGCGGCGGGCGAGACTTATTTCCCCGATGACATGCCGGAAGTAAGTTTCTATCAACCCACCGATCACGGGTTGGAAGGCAAGATCGCCGAGAAGCTTGCGCATTTGCGTGAGCTGGATGCAGCGGCGAAAAAGAAAATGTAGGGTGGGTTAGCGCAGCGTAACCCACCGTTTGCTTGATGGGTAGCTTTGCATAGCCATCTGACTAAGCTGTCCAAAAACGACAGCAAAGTCATTGGTTATCGCTACGCTCAACCCATCCTGCATGAGCTGTGGCTTAAATTTGAGGTTTTTCATGTTAGACATACAAACACTACGCAATGATTTGGCAAACGTCGCCGCACGTTTGGCGATGCGCGGCTATGCGTTCGATACTGCGAAGTTCGAACAGCTGGAAGGCGAGCGCAAGCTCATCCAGACCCGCACCCAGGAATTGCAGGCCAAGCGCAACAGCTCGTCCAAACTGATCGGGCAGGCGAAGGCCAAAGGTGAGGATGTGTCGGTCATCATGGCCGATGTGGCGAATCTGGGTGATGAGCTCAAGCAACTGGAAGCACAGCTTGAGGGCGTGCAGCATGAGCTGAATGCGTTTCTCTCCGTCATTCCGAACATGCCGCACGAGAGTGTGCCGGTCGGTAAATCCGAAGAGGACAACGTGGAAGTGCGCAAGGTTGGTAGCCCGACGAAATTCGATTTTGAGGCGAAGGATCACGTCAGTATCGGCGAAGGTCTGGGCGGATTGGATTTCGAGACGGCAACGAAGATCGCGGGTGCGCGTTTCACTTTGTTGAAGGGCCCATTGGCAAGGTTGCACCGCGCACTGGCGCAGTTCATGATGGATACGCACACCGATCAGCACAGCTACACCGAAACCTATGTACCGTATCTGGTGAATGCGGCATCGATGCGCGGCACCGGGCAGTTGCCGAAGTTCGAGGAGGATCTATTCAGGGTGCCCCGAACTAAATTTGAAATGAAGGAGGGCGCTGCGGAACGTGCTCTGCAAGGGGAGATTTATCAAAGGGGTTCGTTTGAAGCAAGAGAGGAAAATTTCTATCTCATTCCCACCGCCGAAGTCCCTGTGACCAACATCGTGCGCGACAGCATCGTGCCGCTGGAACAGTTGCCGCTGAAGTTCGTGGCGCACACGCCGTGCTTCCGCTCCGAGGCCGGTTCCGCCGGTCGCGATACGCGCGGCATGATACGCCAGCACCAGTTCGACAAGGTGGAGCTGGTGCAGATCGTCCATCCGGAAAAGTCTTATGAAGGACTGGAGGAGTTGCTCGGTCACGCCGAGACGATTTTGAAAAAACTCGGACTGCCGTATCGGGTAGTGAAGCTGTGCACCGGAGACATGGGTTTCTCGGCCTCGATGACTTACGACATCGAGGTGTGGCTGCCGGCGCAGAACACCTACCGCGAGATATCTTCCTGTTCCAATTTCGAGGCATTCCAGGCGCGCAGGATGCAGGCGCGCTTCCGCAACGCGCAGGGTAAACCGGAATTGCTGCATACCTTGAACGGTTCCGGCCTGGCGGTGGGGCGCACTCTCGTGGCAGTGCTTGAAAACAACCAACAGGCAGATGGCAGCGTGCTGAGCCCCGAGGTGCTGCGCCCCTACATGGCCGGCATGGAAAGACTCACCGTCTAAGCGATGATCCTCCACCTGCTAGGCATCGCCGGAGTCGAGCCGCACGAACGGCCTGTCGCGCGGCTGTGGGCGAAGCGGCTGGAATGGCCGATGATGTTCGTGGCGTTGTGGATACCGCTGCAATGGTATCTGGAAGAGACGCTGGCGATCGCGCCTTCGCTGGCGCGGATCGCCGATTGGCTGGTGTGGTTGTCGTTCCTCATCGAAACTTTCCTGTTGAGCGCGCTGGTAAGGAATCGGCGCGCGTACCTGTTTGGCAACTGGATGAATCTGGTAATCATCGTTGGCGGCATGCCGTTCTTCTGGCAGTTCGCCCCGCTGGCGGGCCTGTTGCGAAGCTTCCGGCTGGTGCTGGTGGTGGTGATACTGGCGCGCTTGTCCAAATCCATCCGCGTGCTGCTGTCGCGTCACCAGTTGGGTAACACCCTGGCAGTGGCGTTCATCACCATGGTGCTGTCCGGCGTGATCGTGTCCCGCATCGACCCAAGTATCGGTAGTGCATGGGACGGCATGTGGTGGGCGTGGGTGACGATGGCGACAGTGGGCTACGGCGATGTGGTGCCGCACAGCGCGGCCGGGCGGTTGTTCGGCGCATTGCTGATCCTGTTCGGTGTGGTTCTGCTTTCGTTGCTGACAGCGAATCTGGCAGCATTCTTGATCGGCGGCGAAGTCGAGAAGGTGGAACGGGAAGAGAAAGAAGCCGACCGCATGCTCAAGGACATTTCCGCGCGGCTGGAACGTATCGAGCGTCTGCTGGAGGAACAGCAATCGACAAAGAAAAACTAGCGCATCAAGCGTTGCAGAGGTTCGATCAACTGATATGAGATCGCTTTTGAATCGATGAATGTTTGTTCGGGCTCCAGTCGTTTGAGCATTTCATGGTAGTTGCGGATGCTTTCCACCAGGATCACTGCCTCGCCGCCGCGCGCATACCCCCGTTTCAAAGTTTCGTAATAACCCGGCTGATTCAGCCGCGGCATCCATTTTTTTATGTCCGACCAGCTGTCGGGATTTAGGCCGGCGCGTCTGGTTAAAATGCGCGCATCTTCCAGATGACCGAAACCCTGATTGTAGGCGGCCAACGCCAGCCAGGTTCGGTCCGGTTCCGGGATACGGCTCGGCATCTGTTCCTTGAGCAACATCAGATATTTCGCGCCGGCGAGGATGCTTTCGCGCGCATCCAGTCGATTGTTCACATTCATCCGGTCGGCGGTGTCCTCGGTCAGCATCATCATGCCGCGCACATTGGTGTAGGAGGTGGCGAGCGGGTCCCACTGCGATTCCTGATAAGCCAGTGCCGCCAGTAATCGCCAGTCGATCCCGGTGATCGTGGCGGCCTCCTCGAACAGGCGGCGATAATGTGGCAGGACAGTTCTGATGCTGATGATGAAAGCGGCCGCATCCTGCCGGTCCAGCCGGTTGTTGTGTCCAAAGTAGCGATCCAGAAGGCGATGCAAGGTGCCATCTTCCCGGATGCGGTCGAAAAAATTCCGCACCTGATTGAGCAATTCGGGGTCTGCGTCCTTGGGGAATCCCCAGACCAGTTTTGAAGGGGGGCCGATATCAAGCGCAGCGATCAGGTTGGGGTGGTAGTTATATGCATCGGCAAGTTGCAGTTCATTGGCTGCCGCACAATCAAATGCTCCATCTGCGACCTCGGCCAACAGTTCTCTCACGGTGAATTTTTGGCGGGCTTGCCATTGCAACGAAGGCAGTCTTTCCTGTGCTTCGCGCAGCGTCGCTTCCTGTGCAGATCCGGCGACCACACCCAGTTTCCTCACGGTCAGTTCGGAAAGTTTTTTTGGAGGGTGGTGTTCATGATTGCATACCGCCAATTCGCGCACATTCTGGTAGATGGGTCCGAACTGGAGTGCGGGAAAATCGTTCTCGCGGCGTAGCGAAATGGCGGCAAGATGGGCATGATGTTGCTGCAATTCAGTGATGGCCTGATCTTGCGGCATCGTGACTGTTTCGAGAGTGACATGCAATTGTTTGGCAAATAACTGAGCCAGTTCGTGCTCGAACTCTGCCTTCGCGCCCTGTGCGGTTTCCGGCATGATCATCACCAGTTTTCCGGAGGTCCATGCCGGTAGCTGCTGACCGCAAGAGGCCATCATCAGGATTGATAAGATCAGCGCTGTATGCAAACTTCGTGTCGAATTCAACATGTGAACATTCTGCCCGAAATTCGGGAGTTGTTGGTAGAATGCGCGCCGCTGTTTAGCGGCTCACTCGGGAGAGGTGTCAGAGTGGTCGAATGTACCGGACTCGAAATCCGGTGTGGCGTTATGCGTCACCGTGGGTTCGAATCCCACCCTCTCCGCCAAATCAAGAAACCGCCCACAAGGGGCGGTTTTTTATTTGATGAAGTGGATGTATGGACGAAACCTCAAGGGTTCGACCAGTGAGCACCGCTCGTGCAGGACGCCCGCAGGGCGGTTCCGAACGAAGTGAGGAACGAGAGCTTCGCGGTTGCAACGCGAAGGTCGAGCAATCCCACCCTCTACGCCATACAAGATAAGGAACTCCGCCAGGGCGCCCTTAATTTTCTGTTTTTCTGTGATTTTTCAAATTTTTGATTGAACAGCAATTTCTCATATTTGGGCGAAGTCCATATCACCCTGTAACACATATGACGATAATGTCCGAGCATTCCAAATGGTTATGTGCGCATTTTTAAGTGCTTTCCCCTTTACGTGACTATAGTAGCCGTGCGAATATTGCAGAGCTTTGTAAAGCTGCAATTAAGGGGTGTGCCATTTATCTCGCGAATGGGATAGGTGACACATTGTTTTTAAACTAAGCTCTTGGGAGGAGATTACTGTGGAAGCAACTAAAGCGTCACCAGTAAAGTATGACATGGATGTGGTTAGATGGTTCACCATCGCTGCCTCCATCTATGCTGTGGTAGGTACGTTGATCGGTGTGTATGTGGCATCGGAATTGGCGTTCCCATTTTTAAACTTTGATATTCCTGAAATTACTTTCGGGCGTCTGCGACCTCTGCATACCAATGCGGTGATTTTTGCTTTCGGCGGCTGTGTGCTGATGGCAACTGGCTATTACATCGTGCAACGCACCTGTGCTACCAAGCTGTGGAGTAATAGTTTGGCCTGGTTCACCTTCTGGGGTTGGAATCTGATCATCGTTGCGGCTGTGATTACTTTGCCTTTGGGTCTCTCGCAAGGCAAGGAATACGCCGAGCTGCCTTGGTGGGTCGATATCATGATTGCAATAGTGTGGGTGTCCTACGGTTTGAATTATTTCATGACTATAGGCATACGCAAGACCTCGCACATCTATGTGTCGAACTTTTTTACAGCCGGGATGATCGTCATGATCACCTATCTGCATGTGGTGAATAGCTTGGCCATTCCGGTGGATTGGGCGACTTCCTACTCTATCTACTCCGGTGTGCAAGACGCCATGGTGCAATGGTGGTGGGGTCATAACGCGGTTGGTTTCTACCTGACCGGCGGCTTCCTCGGCATCATGTACTACTTCATTCCAAAACAAGCACAACGGCCGATATTCTCATATCGTTTGTCGGTGTTGCACTTCTGGACCCTGACTTTCGGCTATGTGTGGCTCGGTGCCCATCATCTGCAATACACCGCGTTACCTGACTGGACCGGTTCTTTGGGCGCAGGGATCTCCCTGGCGATGATCATCCCGTCTTGGGGTGGTGCGATGAACGGTATGATGACTTTGTCAGGTGCCTGGGACAAGCTGCGTACCGACTACATCCTGCGTTTCCTGGTGACTGCGATGGCGTTCTATGCGATGTCCACGTTTGACGGTCCGGTGATGGCGATCAAGAGCGTGAACGCATTGTCACACTACACCGACTGGACTGTGGGTCACGTACACGCCGGTGCCTTGGGCTGGATGGCGATGATCTCCTTCGGCGCGATGTACCACATGGTGAAGAAGTTGTGGAATACCGAGATGTATTCTGAAACTCTGGTGAATGTGCACTTCTGGGTGGCATTGATCGGTGCGACAACTTATGTCGTGGCGATGTGGGTTTCCGGCATCATGCAGGGTCTGATGTGGCGCGATTACGATGAATACGGCACACTGACCTATACCTTTGTTGAGTCCGTATCGGCGATGCATCCGTACTACGTGATGCGTGCTGTCGGCGGCGCGATCTTCAATCTGGGTGCGTGGATAATGTTGTATAACGTCGTGATGACTGTTCGTCAAGCGAGCGCTGCTCGCGGTACGACTCCAGTCGCTGCTCGTGCATAAAGGGGAGAGAAAACATGTCTGATCACGATCATATTTATTCAACCAAGCTACAGGACAAGATCGAGCGCAATACGCTCCTGATGTTTGTCCTTACCGCGATTACAGTTGCGATCGGCGGTATCGTGGAAATCGTGCCGTTGTTCTATCTGCCTAATACGGCGATGTGTCAAAACGATCCCACTTGTAACAAGACCGAGCACAGGGACTTGCAGGGCAATGTGATTCCGATGGATAAAATCATCTGGAATCCAGTGACATCCGCACACAAGACCATGGATGCATGGCAACCCGGAGACGGTGTGCGTCCCTACAAGCCTTTGGAGTTGGCAGGGCGCTATGTGTTTATCCGCGAAGGTTGCTTCCTGTGCCACTCGCAGATGATACGTCCGTTCCGTGACGAGAAGGATCGTTATGGGCACTACTCGATCGCCGAAGAGTCGATGTATGACCACACTTACCAGTGGGGTTCCAAGCGTACCGGTCCGGATCTGGCTCGTGTAGGCGGCAAGTACTCCGACGAATGGCATCGCAAGCATCTGAAGTATCCGCGCGATGTGGTGCCCGAGTCGGTGATGCCGAACTTCTTCTTCCTGGACAAGAGCCCGGTTGATGCGGTTAAGCTCACCAAGACCATGGTAGTCATGACCAAGATGCCGTTCAACCCTGTGCCCAAGACCATCTATTCAGATGCTTACATTGCCGGTGCGAAAGCGGAAGTCGAAGGCAAGACGGAAATGGACGCAGTGATCGCTTTTCTGCAATCCTTGGGTAATCACGTGAAGTTCGAGGAAGGTGTCAACTACCGTGACTAAACTGATGGACTATCTGCACACGGACTGGGCCGCGATGACAACTAATGACTGGCAGGGCGTGATTTTTACCGTGCTGGCTTTCGTGGCGATGGTTGTGGTCTATGTGCTGGTGTTCAATCCTAAGAACAAGGATGCGTTCAACTCGCAGAGCGATATGGCTCTGCGGGATGAGAGCGAGTACAACAATTCGGGAGATAAAAAATGAGTGACAATCAAAACTCCGCTGGAGGCGTACCAACCACGGGGCACGTATGGGATGACGATTTGGAAGACTTTACCAATCAACCGCCGAAGTGGTGGATGCTTGGCCTGACTGCCAGTGCACTTTGGGTCGTAGTGTATTGGACGATGTATCCAGCAATTCCTATCGCGATAACCGGCACGCATTTTGCCGGTCTGGGTTTGCCTGGCTTGAGTTTGCATTTGCCTGGTACGGACGCCAAGGATGATGGTAAGTGGACTGCTATCAAAGAGTTGGCTGAAGACCAGAAGGTCTTGGATGATGTCCGTGGCAAGTTCGAAATC
>JBDTPM010000340.1:0-5071 GCA_039932695.1 Gallionella sp.
TCGCCGGTGTTGAGCAGACCCTGCATCGCCATCACGATCAGTTCCGATGCGCCGTTGCCGATGTAGATGTCTTCAAGCCCCACACCGGATATCTTTTTGGCCTGGCAGTAATGCATGATGGCCTTGCGCGCCGCGAACATGCCCTTCGAATCGGAATAGCCGGACGAATTCGGCATATTGAGGATCACATCCTGCTGGATCTCCTCGGGCGCCTCGAAACCGAACGGCGCGAGATTGCCGATGTTCAGCTTGATGATGCGCTGGCCTTCTTCCTCCATCTGCTTGGCTCGTTCCATCACCGGGCCGCGGATGTCGTAGCAGACGTTGGAGAGCTTGGTCGATTTCAAAATTGGTTTCACTTTTTACTTTCTCAATTCCGGCATACACCCGATCGGCGTTTCAATGAATCGCACCGCTTTGACCCGGCACGAAAGGGCGCGATTTTACCTGTCCGGACTGATAGCAGCAAATCCAACCTTGCCCACCATGCCGTGATGGCTTCCATTTCAACAAAAAAACTACCGCCTCCTGTTCTGCTGGTTTAATATCCGCCCTGTAAGAATATGGAAGAAATTTAGTTCATGTACACCTTGGAAAACCGGCACGGCAAATTCGCAATCCTGATCTTTCTTGCCTTTGCCAAACAACATGACCGGGCCGCAACGGCCAGCTCAAAACTCCTATAGCTCGCACAACAGGAATACTGAATCAAGACATGCTAGCGCGCTTTCACAAACTCCCGATCGGAAAGAAACTACAGGCGATCAACCTGCTGATCGTCGGCACAATCACGCTGCTGACCACGTTAAACCTGAGCTATTACTTGTTCATCTCGTTGCTGGATGACTACCAGGAGGATGCCCGTCTCCTTACAGGCGTACTCGCGGAAAACCTGGATTCGGTTTTGCTGTTGAATGATGTCAAGGCCGCGCAGGATGTGCTCAGAAGCTTACGCACGGTTCCGGATGTAGCGCAAGCAGCGATATATGACAAATCGGGTCATTTGTTTGCCAGTTATACCCGCGCGAACAATCCGATCAAATCTCCGCTCGACTACGACCCATCGCAGTATGGACAATACACCTGGCTCGGTGACCAGATACAGAATTTCGCCCTGCCGATAATCGGCACAGCACCCAACCGGGAACATATCGGCACCGTTACGATGCGCGTGGATTTGTCCGAAGCCTACAGGAGGCTGTTTGCTCAGATCGGGATCGTACTGCTGGTCGGTTTGATCAGCCTGGCCCTGATTTCTTTTCTGCTCACCAAAATGCAGGAAATCATAACACTGCCACTGCTCTCTTTGAACGATGTCATGCGCAGGGTCAGCAAGGACGGTGATCTATCGGCTCGAGCCCCGCCTTTCTACGAAGACGAGATCGGTGAACTGGCCGGCACTTTCAATCACATGATTGAAGAATTATCACACCGCGAAGATTCACTGCACAAGGAGCTTAAAGAACGCCGCCATATCGAAGAGAGACTCTCGGAGATCGCGCATTTCGACCCTGTCACCCATCTGCCGAACCGTCATTCTTTCAACAATCAGATCGACAGGGCGCTGCTCAACCACAAATACGACCTTGAAAAATTCGCGCTGATGTACATCGACCTGGATAACTTCAAATATGTGAATGACACTTTTGGTCATCATGTCGGCGACCTGCTGCTGGCCAGGATCGGCGATCGCCTGCGCAAATCACTGCGCCAGGGAGATTTCGTCGCGCGCCTGGGTGGCGATGAGTTCGTGGTCATCATGAGCGACTTTACCGATATTCTTCAAATCAGCGAGGTGGCCGGAAAGATCCTTGGGAGCATGCAGACCCCCTTCACTTTGGAGGGCCACGAAGTGTTCATCAGCGCATCGATAGGCATCACGATCTGTCCCGATAACGGTGATGACCGGGAGACTCTGCAACGTCAGGCGGACAATGCGATGTATCAGGCCAAGAAACTGGGCAAGAACAACTTCCAGATCTATCAGCCGGAGTTTTCTCTGGCCAACGAAAATCGCATCAACGTTGAGACTCAATTGCGCCGCTCTCTGGAACGCAACGAGATCGTCGTTTATTATCAAGCTATCGTTGAGATCTCCAGCGAAAAGATCGTCGGTTTCGAAGCGTTGGCACGCTGGGTAAGAGAGGATGGAATAATCATACGGCCAGCTGATTTCATTCCGTTGGCCGAGGAGATCGGGTTGATCATTGATATAGGCCAACATGTGATCGATACATCGGCAGCTCAAACAGCGGAATGGGTCGATCGCTTCGGACTGTCCTTCACCTCGGTCAATTTCTCATCAAGACAATTCAAGCACAACGACCTGGCCGATGACATATTCAACGCATTGAAGCGCACGCGACTCCAGCCCTGCAATTTTGAAATGGAGATCACCGAATCGGTTCTGATGGACAACTCGCTTGACAGCATGAATCTGCTGGATCTGCTGATCAAGCAGGGTATGGGCATCGCGATCGATGATTTTGGGACTGGTTATTCATCACTCAGTTATATAACCAGCTTCCCGATCAGTAAAATCAAGATCGACCAAAGTTTTGTCGCCAAGTTACCCAATGACAAAAATGCTCTCGCCGTGGTGACCGCGATCATCGGCCTGGCCAAGTCGCTGAACCTGAAAGTTGTGGCAGAAGGCATAGAATCAACCGAGCAACTCGACTGTCTGGCAAAGCTGGGCTGCCAGTACGGGCAGGGGTATCTGTTCAGCAGGCCGGTACCTGCCATCGAGGCGACCAAACTGCTTGAGTCACGCGGCATCCGCGCCGCATAGTCAATCACCGCTCTCCGCCATTGCGGTTTGACTAGGCTTGCCCACAGGCTCTAAACTCGTCTCCGTCCCATGCCTGCATTGCGGAGTCCTATTGAAATTGCATCTTGCCAATCTTGGCGACACCAAACTCTTCACCGCCCACGGTGCGGATCATGTCATGGTCAACGGCGAGCGCTATGACCATAGCATCGCGGTGCTGGCCGGCGAAGTTCGCAGCGACTGGGTAGTAGCCGGTTTCGATGCGCTGAGCGCGGCGCATTTCGACTATTTCCTCGCGCTTGAACCCGATGTGCTGCTGCTGGGCACCGGCGCCCGGCAACGCTTTCCTCATCCACGTTTGTACCGCTCGCTGACCGATGCGGGTATCGGCGTGGAGTGCATGGACACCCCCGCCGCGTGCCGCACCTATAACATCCTGGTTGCGGAGGATCGCAAGGTGATTGCGGCGATATTGTTTTAATCCCCATCACCGTTCGCCCCGGGCCTGTCCTGAGCCAAGTCGAAGAGTAGGCGCAGCCGTATCGAGGGAAGTAGCCCGCATAGCGGGCGTATCGAAGGATGACATGAGGAGAAACCAACGTGGTCTTCTGGGTTTACATTCTTAGCTGTGCGGATGGCTCGTACTATACTGGACACACTGACAACCTGGAGCAACGTATCGGCAAACATCAGCAAGGCGAATATCCAGGCTATACCTCGAACCGACTTCCCATAGAATTGGCTTGGTCGCAAGAATGTCAGACACGCGATGAGGCTCTGGCTGCCGAAATGCAGATCAAAAGATGGAGCCGCAAGAAGAAAGAAGCAATGATGCGTGGCGACTGGAAGGAAGTTTCATTGCTCGGAAAGAAGAAGTTTGATAAGAGCAGATGAATTACAAGCCATGCTTGCAAGTAGGTGGTTCGATACATTTTCTGTTCGTGCAAACACGAACAGAAAACACTCACCACGAACGGTTTGTTTATGTACCCAACCACTCCGTTCGCCCTGAGCCTGAACTGAGCTGAATCGAAGGGCGAACATACAACCGTTCGTCCCGAGTAGGCGCAGCCGTATCGAGGGAAGTAGGGGCGCAGCCCCGTATCGAAGGAAGAAGCAATTCAAACTTACAGGAATTTATGAGCAACTCACTGCACAACGTCATACGCCAAGCCGAGCACATCATACTCGGCAAGCCGCAGCAGATCCGCCTGGCACTCACCTGTCTGCTGGCGCACGGCCATTTGCTCATCGAAGACCTGCCCGGAGTCGGCAAGACCACGCTGGCGCACGTGCTGGCGCGCACACTGGGACTGCAATTCCAGCGCATCCAGTTCACCAGCGACCTGCTGCCTGCCGACATCCTCGGCGTTTCGGTATATCAGCGCGCAAGCGGCGAGCAGACCAGCGGCGTGTTCAAGTTCCATCCCGGCCCGATCTTCGCGCAGATGATACTTGCCGATGAGATAAATCGCGCCACGCCCAAGGCGCAAAGCGCGTTGCTGGAAGCGATGGAGGAACAGCAAGTAACCATCGAGGGCACCACGCGCGCCTTGCCCGCTCCGTTCTTCGTCATCGCCACGCAAAATCCGGCGTATCAGATCGGCACCTTCCCGCTGCCCGAATCCCAACTCGACCGCTTTCTGATGCGCATCCAGATGGGTTATCCGGACGCACAGGCAGAGCGCGGCTTGCTGTCCGGCGTTGACCGGCGCGAGATCGTCGCCCAGCTCACTCCGCAAATGGAAAGCAGCGAACTGCTCTCTTTGCAAAAACGCGCCAGAGCAGCGTACGTCTCTCCGGCGTTGCTCGATTATGTGCAGGCCATCCTGCTTCATACCCGCGAATCATCCCGTTATGTACACGGCCTCAGCCCGCGCGCCGGCCTGTCGCTGCTCGCCGCCGCGCGCGCCTGGGCGCTGCTGGATGAGCGCGACGCGGTGAACCCAGAAGATGTGCAGGCAGTGCTGCCCGGGGTGGTCAGCCACCGCCTGCAGGCGGTCGGCGAATACACCAAGCAGAACAGCGATACGCTGGTGCGTGAACTGGTCGAGGCGGTGGCGATTCCTTGACCCTCTCCCGATCTTCGACTCCCTCTCACGATCATGGGGAGGCATTGGGCAAGAGGAAGATCAACGATATGCTGGCTAATCTAAAATCACGTTTCCGCGCCTGGGCATTGCGTCGCCAGCGTCACGACGATGGCACGGTCACGCTCACCCAGCGCCACATCTACATCCTGCCCACCAAACAAGGCCTGGCTCTGGCCTTCGTGCTGGTGCTGATGCTGCTCGGCGACAT
>JBDTPM010000341.1:0-8993 GCA_039932695.1 Gallionella sp.
TTTCACCGCCCACCTCGAAGACGAACTGGACGAAGTATCCGAAGGCAAGCGCGACTGGATCGGCGTGATGGGCGAGTTCTGGAAAGGCTTTTCCAAACTCATCAAAGAAAAAGCCGACATCGACCGTCCGGTCGAATTGATAGACGAGGCTTGCCCGGAATGCGGCAAACCGCTCGCCAAAAAGCTCAGCCGCTACGGCAGCTTCATCAGTTGCACCAATTACCCGGAGTGCAAATACAAACGCAGCCTCAGCGGCGAATCGCAAGAAGATGCCTCGGCAAGAGTGGAACTGGGCACGCATCCGGACACCAAGCAAGCCGTACTGCTATTGCGCGGGCCGTATGGTCACTACGTGCAATTAGGCGAAGCCGTTAAAGAAGAAAAGGTTAAACCCAAACGCGTCTCCTGGCCGAAAGAGATGCCGCTCGAACAAGCCGACCTGGCCGGTGCGCTGAAGCTGCTGTCATTGCCGCGCGAACTCGGCTTGCACCCGGTATCCGACAAAAAGGTCATCGTCAACATCGGGCGTTTCGGCCCTTACGTCGGGCACGACGGAAAATTCAAATCCATCCCGCGCAGCGACAGCATCTTCGACATCGGCCTGGAGCGCGCGGTGGAATTACTGGCGCAAGCCCGTGAGGGCACCACCGTGTTGCGCGTGTTGGGCGATCACCCTGACGACAAGACCAGCGTGGAGATCTGCAGCGGTCGCTACGGTCCTTATGTCCGTCACGGCAAGATCAACGCAACACTGCCCAAAGGTGTTTCACCGGATGCGATCACGCTGGAAGAAGCGATGGAACTGATCGCAGCCAAGGCCGCGAAGGGCGGCGGAAAATCCAAAAAGCCGGCTGCCAAAACCGCCAAAGCCAAGCCTGCGGCGAAGACCAAGACGGCAAAGGCCGCCACACCAAAAGCAAAGACCGCCACCAAGGCTACCAAGCCTGCCACCAAAAAAGCCGCTGCTGAAAAAGTGAAGAAACCGGCTGCCAAAAAGGTTGCAGCCAGGAAAACTGCAAAGGCCAAAGCGTAGCGTTTGCAGTCCGCCCCAACTCTTGCGTGCGTTCAACGCGTAACCATTACTGGCCGGATGACTTGATTTGCCAGGCCGTGTGACATGCGACACATTTGGTCAAAGTGTCCGATGCCATTCGCAAGATCTCCGCCGACGATTTTCCGCTTTCTGCGGCTTGGGCGATGTCATCCATTTCCTGATGCACGCTCATGCCCAACTGTTTGAACTCGATAGGCAGTTTTGCCATCAGTGCCGGATTGACATCCGCTGCGCCAGCCATGCCCGCTGCGCGTGCGGCCTTGCTGATGCGCTGCATGTCACCCTGATTCGCCCCTTCCAGAATCTGCTGCGTCGCAACCAGCAGACCGCGCATTTCGGTTAACACCAGATCACGTTCGGCTGGCTGCAGCACGATCGCAGTCCTGCCATCGGTTCCCGCAACCGTGTTACCACGGATGAAAAACCATGCGAATACCGCAATGGTGGCGAGCCACAGCAGCAAGGTGATTTGTGCGAGCCTATTCGATCTCATATTTATCTCTTATCGGTAGTCCAGGGGATGTGCAGAATAGACAAGCTCTGCTTCGCTGTCTGTGACATGCATCACACAGATCATCGCCTTTCTATCCCGCCAACCCCACATAGACATTCTGCACGTCATCATCGGCATCGATCGCTTCCAGGAACGCTTCCACCTCTTCGCGCTCGGCATCGCTCAGCATGACCGCATTCTTTGGCCGGTATCCCAGCTGGGCGGACTGCACGGTGAACCCCTGCGCGGGCAATGCTTTGCACACCGCATCCAGATCGGTCGGGTCGGTGATGAACAACGTTGCGTCTTCTTCGGCAGGCTCGAAATCCTGAGCGCCCGCCTCGATGGCGGCGACTTCCGCGTCGGCCTGTTTGGAAGTCGGCAGTGCTTCGATCATGCCCTGGTAGTTGAAATCCCACGAGACGGAACCCGCCGCGCCGAGTTGTCCCTTGCGGAACAACACGCGCATGTTGGACATTGTGCGATTGAGGTTGTCCGACAGGCATTCGACGATCACGGGTACACGATGCGGCGCGAAACCCTCATACACCAGCCGTTCCAGATGTACTCCGCCATCCAGCAGACCCGCGCCTTTCTTGATCGCGCGCTCCAGCGTCTCGCGCGGCATCGAGGCTTTCTTGGCCTGCTCGATCATCAGCCGCAAGCGCGAATTCAGGTCAGGATCGGCTCCGCCTTTTGCCGCAACCATGATCTCCTTGGACAGCTTGCCGAAGATCTTGCCCTTGGCGTTCGCTGCGATCTCTTTATGTCTGGCTTTCCACTGTGCGCCCATATCTGTTCTCTTTTGCTGGATTAAATGAACTGCGAGGACACATCTTGCCTCAAGTGCTGAACAGCATCAATGTCAGAAGCGTAAAATGAACACATGGTCGCCACTAAAAAGCCCGCACACCTTCGCAATCTGGACGGTATCACCCTCGAAATGATCGTCACTCGACTCTCTGAAAGCATAGGCTGGGAAGCGATGGCAACGGCTGTACCCGTGCGCTGCTTCACGCACGACCCCAGTATCAAATCCAGTTTGAAGTTTTTACGCAGGACGCCTTAGGCAAGGGCAAAAGTGGAAGAGTTGTATCTGCGACAAGGTTAATCACGTAGGGTGCAATAAGCGAAGCGCTGAACCGTATGAAATTGCATCCGGGGCAATGCCCGTTGGTTATTGCGCCCTACGCGGGCTAATACACGCGTGTGATTTAATCTGGATTGCTCCATAGCAGATTAGCTGATTAAATCAATGCGCCTCATCCCAATTCCGACCCTCGCCCAATCCCACCTCTAACGGCACTTTGAGTTCGGCGACATGGCACATCAGGTCTCGCAGATTCTTTTTCACTCGTGACAGTTCGTCATTCGGCACTTCGAGTACCAATTCATCATGCACCTGCATGATGAGCATCGTTCCTAGCTTTTCCTTTTCCAGCCAGTCTTGCACTTTAATCATCGCGAGCTTGATCAGGTCCGCGGCAGTGCCTTGCATCGGTGCGTTGATCGCGGCGCGTTCGGCGGCTTGTCTGCGCATGCCGTTCGCGCCGTTGATCTCGGGCAGCCACAGGCGGCGGCCGAATACGGTCTCGACGTAGCCTTGTTCCTTGGCTTGCAGGCGGGTGTTGTCCATGTACTGCTTCACGCCGGGGTAGCGGGCGAAGTAGAGGTCGATGTATTGCTGCGCTGCGCTGCGTTCGATGTTGAGTTGCGAGGCCAGGCCGAACGCGGACATGCCGTAGATCAGGCCGAAGTTGATGACCTTGGCGTAGCGGCGCTGTTCGCTGTTCACCGCATCCAGCGCGACGCCGAACACTTCGGCAGCGGTGGCGCGGTGAATGTCTTCGCCATTCGCAAACGCGCGCAGCAGACCTTCGTCGCCGGAGAGGTGGGCCATGATGCGCAGTTCGATCTGCGAATAGTCGGCGGACACGATGCGCGAGCCTTGCGGTGCAATGAAAGCCTCGCGGATGCGGCGGCCTTCGGCGGTGCGTATCGGGATGTTCTGCAAATTGGGATCGCTGGAGGCCAGGCGCCCGGTCACCGCCACCGCCTGCGAATAGCTGGTGTGCACGCGCCCGGTGCGGCGGTTCACCATCTGCGGCAGTTTGTCGGTGTAGGTGGATTTCAGTTTCGCCATGCTGCGGTGTTCCAGCAGTATCTTCGGCAGCGGGTAATCGAGCGCCAACTCCTGCAACACTTCTTCGTCGGTGGACGGCGTGCCGCTCGGCGTTTTCTTCTTCACCGGAAGTTGCAGTTTGTCGAACAGGATTTCCTGTATCTGTTTGGGCGAGTTGAGGTTGAACGGCTGCCCTGCCGCTTCGAATGCCTGCTTTTCGATCGCGTGCAATTTCTCGCCCAGTTCGCGGCTCTGTTCGTTGAGCAGCTTGCTATCCAGCAGCACGCCGTTGCGTTCCATCTTGAACAGCACCTCTCGAACCGGCAGCTCGATGTTGCGATAGATGTAATTCAAGCCAAAAATTGCTTGCCCATTGTTGGAGCCAGTTTGCTGGCGAAGGTTATTCGCGGCTGAAGCCGCTCCTACAGGTTTACCTTGCAGTTGCGGAGAAAAAAATTGATACAGTCGCAACGTGATGTCGGCATCTTCCGCCGCGTAGCGCGTAGCGATGTCGAGGTCGACCTGATCGAAGCTGATCTGCTTCGCGCCCTTGCCCACCACTTCGGTATAGGGGATGGTCTTCAAGCCCAAATGGCGCAGCACCAAATTCTCCAGATCGTGCGGCTTGTGGCTTTCGATCACGTAGGATTGCAGCAGCGTGTCTTCGGCGATGCCATGCAGTGCGATGCCATGATTGGCGAAGATGTGCTGGTCGTATTTGAGGTTCTGCCCGAGCTTTTTGTGCGCTGTGCTTTCCAGCCAGTGCTTGAGTTTATGCAACGCCTGTTCGCGGTTGAGCTGATCCGGCACGCCGGGGTAGCGATGCGCCAGCGGGATGTAAACCGCTTCGTGCGGCGTGATGGACAGGGAGATGCCGACCAGCTGCGCGTTCATCACATCGAGACCGGTGGTCTCGGTGTCGATGCTGACGAGGTCGGCTTGCATCAGCTTGTGCAGCCAGGTGTCGAGCTGTGCTTCGGTGGTCACGGATTCGTAGTGGCCGGTAGAAACGGTTGGTTCACCGCCCCCTCTGATGGAACTACTAGCCATTCGACTAAGCGGCATAGCCGCCAAGTCGCTGGTTATCCCCTGCTCCTCTCCCACGGTGGGGAGAGGGGAGCCATAGGAGCGCAAAGTTTCGCTCCCTCTCCCTTGAGGGGAGAGGGTGGGGGAGAGGGTGGAATCGCCAGACTGAGAAACCTCGCGCAACCAGCTCTTGAACCCGAACCTTTCAAACAACTCGTGCTGTTGTTCCTTGTCCGGTTCCGGTGCGATCAGCGCATCGTAGCGGCGATCCATCGCTACATCGCATTTCACCGTGAGCAAACGGCGCGCTTGCGGCAGCCAGTCCAGCGCGCTGCGCAGATTCTCGCCGACCACGCCGCTCACTTCATCGGCATGGGCGACCAGATTGTCGAGCGTGCCGTATTGGGCGAGCCATTTCACCGCGGTCTTCGGGCCGACCTTCTCGACGCCGGGGACGTTGTCCACGCTGTCGCCGACCAGTGTCAGATAATCGACGATGCGTTCCGGCGGCACACCGAACTTGGCCAGCACGCCGGCTTCGTCCAGCACTTCGTTGCTCATTGTGTTGACCAGTGTGACATGCGCATTCACCAACTGCGTCAGATCCTTATCACCGGTGGCGATGATGCAGCGCACACCTTCGCTTTCGGCCTGCTTTGCCAGCGTGCCGATCACGTCATCGGCCTCTACGCCCTCTTGCGCGAGGATGTTCCAGCCAGAGGCGAGTATCGCCTGGTGCAGCGGCTCGATCTGGCGCACCAGGTCGTCCGGCATCGGCGGGCGGTGCGCCTTGTATTCGGGATATAAGTCGTCGCGGAAAGTTTTGCCTTTTGCGTCGAATACGCACAGGCTATAATCCGCCGGGTAATCGTGGCGCAACTTGCGCAGCATGTTGAGCACGCCGTAGATCGCACCGGTAGGTTCGCCGCCCCGGCTGCGCAGATCAGGCATCGCATGAAACGCGCGATACAGGAACGACGAACCGTCCACCAACAGTAATGTCTTCATTTTTCTTAAGGATAATTGCATGATCACCCATTCCAAACTGCCTGTCCCTGTCATACCTGAAGTCTGGAATTCCAAGGAGGCCTGGCGCGTGTTCGGCATTATGTCAGAGTTCGTCTCCGCCACCGAACGCCTCAACAGCATCCATCCCGCCGTGAGCATCTTCGGCAGCGCGCGTACCAAGCCGGACCAGCCTTACTTCAAACTCACCGAGGAGATCGCGCGCCTGCTTTCGGATGCCGGTTTTTCGGTCATCTCCGGCGGCGGCCCCGGCATCATGGAGGCAGCCAACAAGGGTGCGTTCTATGGCAAATCCGCCAGCGTTGGTTTGAATATCCAGTTGCCGCACGAACAGTCGAGCAATCATTACCAGAACATCAGCCAAACCTTCCAGCATTTCTTCACCCGCAAGGTGATGTTCGTGAAATTCGCCAGCGCCTATGTCGTGATGCCCGGCGGCTTCGGTACGCTGGACGAGCTGATGGAAGCGCTGACGCTGGTGCAGACCGGCAAGATCCGCCGCATGCCGATCATTCTGGTGGGCAGCAAGTTCTGGGGCGGCATGCTCGAGTGGTTCAAGGGCGCATTGCTGGATGAAAAAGTCATCAGCCCGGAAGACATGAATCTGATCCAGGTTATCGATGAGCCCAAAGAGGTGGTCAGCGCGATCTTCAAATACTACGAAACGCGCGGCTTCGAACCCTCCGCAGCGGAACGCGAGAAGCAGCTTTATTTGTGATTTGGTCTTTGCACGACTCATTCATACGGAAGGGATAATGGCAATGATCTCGCAATCGCCGAATACAGACGACGAAGGCTATTTGATCGACCCACTGGAATGGAACGAGGAGATAGCCAAGCAATTCGCCGCCCAGGAAAACATCGATCTCACTGAAGACCATTGGGACGCGATACGTTTCATGCGCGTCTATTATGCCGAACATCAGATCGCCCCGGATGTCCGCCATGTGATGAAGCATCTCGCACAGCGTATGGGTCCGGAATCGCGCAACGCACTGTTCGAGCTGTTTCCCTACGGTTATGTGAAGCAGGCCTGCAGGATCGCCGGCATGAAACGCCCCCGTGGCTGGAGCACCGGCTGAGTCGCATCATGCAGCAACTTGCGCAGACTCCGTTCGCATCGGCTAAAATGCACACACTCCATTCCACCACGGTCACTTCGATGCGCTTCCTGTCCTTTCTGCTGCTGAGCGTTTTCTCATTGACAGCCTTTGCTGCCAAACCTGTCCCGGACAAGCTCGAGCCTCTGCCACCTCCACCCGTATTCGATTCCGGTTCGGATAGTGGACAGCCAGAGGATGAGCCGCAAGTGACTATAACCAAGCAGCCCGAGCCGGTCGTTGAGGAGTATCGCGTGGGTGGCAAGCTGTACATGATCAAGGTGGTTCCCAAAGTGGGTCCCCCTTATTATCTGGTGGACGACCAGGGCGATGGCAAGTTTGTCCGCCAGGAAAGTCTCGATTCCGGCTTCCGTCCACCGCGTTGGGTCATACACCGATTCTAGCTTCCTGAACATGGGTTCCTGAACATGGCGGTCTTCACTAAGGTTTCCGAGGCGGAGCTCACCGCATGGCTGGCTGATTATTCCCTGGGACAATTGCAGGAATTGCAGGGCATCGCCTCCGGTATCGAGAACACCAACTACTTCGTGACGACCAGCAACGGTCGTTTTGTGCTCACGCTGTTCGAGAAGTTACGCGCCGAGGAATTGCCGTTCTATCTGAACCTGATGGCGCATCTGGCGCGCCACGGCATTCCCTGCCCCAATCCGATGGCGAATCGCCACAATCGGTTCCTCGGCACGCTCAAAGGCAAGCCCGCCTGCATCGTCAGCCGACTGAACGGAAAATCCACCACATCACCCAACCTCGCGCAGTGTGCCGCGATAGGCGCGATGCTCGGACAGTTGCACATCGCCGGCCAGAGTTTCTCGCAGATCATGCCCAATCCGTGCGGAGCCGCATGGCGTGCGGCAACCGCTCCGCAAGTGCGGCCATTTCTGGATGCTGCTCAGGTAGCGTTGCTGGATCGCGAAATCGCGCTGCACGCCGGATCGCATTTGAACATCTTGCCGCAGGGTGTGATCCATGCCGACTTGTTCCGTGACAATGTATTGCTGGAGAATGATCGCGTCGGCGGCTTGATCGATTTTTATTTCGCCTGTACCGATGCGCTGCTGTATGACGTGGCGATCACCGTCAACGATTGGTGCATGGATGCCAACGGCGAGTTGGATGCGCAACGTGCGCAGACTCTGCTGCGCGCCTATCATGCGGTGCGCCCGTTGCTGGATAGCGAACGCGATGCGTGGCCGCAGGTGCTGCGCCTTGGCGCGCTGCGCTTCTGGTTATCGCGCCTGTATGACAAGTATCTGCCGCGCGATGGCGAATTGATCAATGCACACGACCCGCGCCATTTCGAACACGTGTTGCAGAATCACATCACAGCGGCGCAAGCTGTCTGGTTATAAGGGAGAAAGATAATGGAACCGAAACACTTGAAGGCAGGCCAAGGCTGGGAATGGATCAAACAGGGCTATGCGCTGTTCATGAAAGCGCCGCTGCTATGGATCGTGCTGCTGATTATCTGCGTGGTCGCAGCGGTGGCATTGTCCAACGTGCCTGTGGTGGGCGAGCCGCTGGTGAGCCTGCTGATGCCGGTGGTGCTGGTCGGCCTGATGACCGGTTGCAGGGCATTGCTGCAAGGCGAGGAACTGGAACTGGCGCATCTGTTCAGCGGTTTTCAGCAGCATACTGCCCAGCTCGTAACCTTGGGCGGCATCGCGCTGGTCAGTCAATTCCTGATCTTCGGTCTGATGATGCTGGTCGGCGGCGCGGCACTGGTGAGCATCCTGATGAGCGGCCAGCCGGACACGGATCCCGAAGCGATGATGCAGGCAGTCAGCGGTGCCGGCCTGGCAGTGCTGCTGGGCATCACGCTGTTCAGCGTGCTGGTCATGGCCATGCAGTATGCACCGCTGCTGGTGTACTTCAACAACATGTCGCCATTGCTGGCGATGAAACTCAGCCTGCGCGCCTTCCTCAAAAACGTCGGGGCGATGCTGGTGTACGGCATGACATTCATATTTCTGGCGATCCTCGCCAGCCTTCCGATGATGCTGGGCTGGCTGGTATTGTTGCCGCTCGTGTTCACTTCACTGTACGCCAGCTATTGCGACATTTTTCCACCGGTGAAAGAGGTCAGCAGCACACCGCTGGAGGGCGATGTCATCAGCAGCGATGAACAGGCGTCTCCGTAGGGGCGAGATTTAT
>JBDTPM010000342.1:0-2560 GCA_039932695.1 Gallionella sp.
TGGCATATTGGCCGTGCCCGCAGGGTGATTCGGCTATCATCGTAACTATGCAAAATAAAAATCCTCAACAGGTCGATTACGCCGCTCTTGCATCGCGGATACGCGCTTGGGCACATGAACTGGGATTTCAGGCCGTGGGCATCAGCGACACCGATCTTTCTGCGGCAGAAAACGGCCTGCTGGAATGGCTCGCGCATGGCCTGCACGGTGAGCTGGATTATATGGCAAAACATGGGTTGAAACGCAGCCGCCCGGCGGAGCTGCTGCCCGGCACTTTACGCGTGATTTCACTGCGCATGAACTATGCGCCAACCGATGCGCGTGATAGCTGGCAGATTTTGGCAGAGGGCGATCGCGCATTCATTTCGCGCTATGCCTTGGGACGCGATTATCACAAGGTGCTGCGCAATCGTCTGGCGAAACTCGCGGATAAGATCCGCGATGCAGCCGCTGAGTTCGATGGTCGCGTCTTTACCGACAGTGCGCCGGTGATGGAAGTGGAGTTGGCTCGAAAAGCCGGCCTGGGTTGGCGCGGAAAGCACACTTTAATGCTTACGCGCGAACATGGCTCGTGGTTTTTTCTCGGCGAAATATTTGTGAACCTGCCGCTTCCAGTGGATGTGCCGCAAGAAGAACATTGTGGAACCTGCACACGTTGTATCGAGGTGTGCCCGACACAGGCGATCATCGCGCCATATCGGCTGGATGCGCGCCGCTGTATCTCCTATCTGACCATCGAGCTGAAGGGCAGCATCCCGGTCGAGTTTCGACCGTTGATTGGTAATCGCATCTATGGCTGCGACGATTGCCAGCTGGTGTGCCCATGGAATGGTTTTGCGAAAGCCACGGTCGAGCCGGATTTTGCGGTTCGGCACGGTTTGGATGATGTGTCGCTGGTGGAGTTGTTCGCGTGGGATGAAGCCGAGTTCAAAAGTAAACTCGCGGGCAGCGCCATCTATCGCATCGGTCACCAGCAGTGGTTACGCAACATATCCGTGGCGTTGGGCAATGCGACCAAGAGTGCGGCGGTGATTGCAGCGCTGAGGCTACGTGCCAATCATGAATCGGAGTTGGTGCGGGAACACGTCGAGTGGGCGCTGACACAACACGCTAATAGATGAACCTGTCGTGCAATTCATTCAGATTCAATTCCAGTAAAATCTGTTCCAGACGCTGCTGTACATCTTTTCTCGGTGCGTCTTTGCGGCTGGCGATGATCAGCTCGTTCTTCATCGAATGTTCCCAGCCGACCAGTTCCGTCACCGTTACCTGATAGCCATGCGCTTCCAGCAGTAGACAGCGCAGCACGTTGGTGAGATGGCTGCCGAATTCGCGGGTGTGGATGGGATGTCGCCAGAGTTCAGAAAGGGGTGTCTTGCCGAATGACTGGTTTTTATTTTTATTCAACATCGCAGCCACTTCGGCCTGGCAGCATGGCACCAACACGATAAACTTTGCCTGTTTGTGCAGCGCGAATCTGATCGCATCGTCGGTGGCTGTATTGCAGGCGTGCAGTGCGGTCACGACATCGACTTGTTCGGGCAGATGTGGCGAGTGTATGGATTCTTCCACTGACAGATTCAGAAACGACATGCGCGCAAAACCCAACTTTTCGGCTAAATGTTCCGATTTGCTGACTAATTCCTCGCGGGATTCGATACCGTATATATGGCCGATTTCTCGTGCCTTCAGGAATAGATCGTAAATGATGAAACCAAGGTATGACTTTCCCGCGCCGTGATCTGCCAGCGTCAGGCTTTGTCTTGCGGCGAGAACTTCATTCAGCAACGGTTCGATGAAATGAAACAAATGATAGACCTGCTTCAATTTGCGCCGGCTATCCTGGTTGAGCTTGCCGTCGCGCGTCAGAATGTGCAGCTCTTTGAGCAGCTCGACAGATTGATTCGGTTTGATTTCCGGGATTAGGGGCATGATCTCGTGCTATTTAGCCGAATTTGATTTTCATCGCCAATACCGTGCCCGACAACAGCAGAGTGGCAGAATTGGCGATGACGATAGGCCACGATTCGAGGCTGATCCCGTAGATCAACCAAAGCGTGACACCAAGCGTGAACAGGGTATACATGCCAAGCGAGATGTCAGCGGTGTGGCGGGTGCGAAATATTCGCCATGCCTGCGGGATAAAAGATGTCGTGGTAAGTGCTGCAGCGGCACTGCCTACCCAGTCGTTAACTGTCATTTGGATTGTCCTCGGGATCTTCTCTCTATATTCATAATGATATGTAATGATATTGCTGTTGGGTTTCTTGCGGCAGACCGTAGCACGCTACGTTACCCGAGAGTGATTATATTTGTGAATCGAATATTGGCTCGATTTGGCAGGTTAAACTAAAAATTGCAGATAGTGTTTGACGAGGCAGGGATGCTTTGCTATAGTTTTGTTCTTCGCTGACGCGGGGTGGAGCAGCTCGGTAGCTCGTCGGGCTCATAACCCGAAGGTCATAGGTTCAAATCCTGTCCCCGCAACCCCCAGGTTTCAGATAATTTTCTGGGCAGCCGTTCTTTAAAAAACAAACGAACAACCGACGAGTGTAGGTAC
>JBDTPM010000343.1:0-3573 GCA_039932695.1 Gallionella sp.
GTTTGACAGCCTAGTCGAATGGCTATGCAGAGCTAACCAGCGACTTGGCTGGCGTAGTTTGACAGCCTAGTCGAATGGCTATGCAGAGCTAACCAGCGACTTGGCTGGCGTTAACCAGCGACTTAGCGAGCGTTGTTTGCTCGCTAAGTCGAATGGCTATGACAGCCTAGTCGAATGGCTATGCAGAGCTAAACCGGGACGTTGGAAAAGATGCAGACGTGAAACAGGGCGGTCCTACCGCCCTGTTTTTTTGCCTGTCGGTTGCCGATACGAACCACCCCGAACTTTTTTTGTTCGATATCGGTGCAAGGTACTTGTCACGAAACAAAATAAAGCGTTTAATCCGCACTGCGTCAAGACCGCTTTTTGGATACGGATGATTTCATGGGATATGCAGGAGCGATAAACACAATTCCACCCGACATAAAAACGTCGCTAGCCCGCGTCTTCCCCCGCTTTTCGTTGAAATTGACTTAGCGAGGACTCATGAGAAAGATAGCCTGCCTGTTAGTCATTTTATTTTGTGGACTCACAGGCTCGTTTGCCTGGGCCGGCTGTGCCGACTTGAATAATGTGACCAACTGGTCGGACATCAATTCCCACAAAATAATCATGTACCGGAAGAGCAAAGCAGTCGCGGTTCTGGACATCCCCTATTGCTCCATCGTCAAGTCATCGGACATCAGGTTGATCAAGGAGTTTGTCTGCAACTTTGACAAGATCATCGTGTCGGGAGAAGTTTGTGATGTGCGCAATGTTGAAAAACTGTAGCCGTCCGGCACGCTGAACATCTGCTCTGGTGAGACCTGCTTATTTTCTCCCCTCAATTGATTTGTTCCTAAGCGCAGCAAGCCCTTCTTCGAAATGTCCCGCATATTGATCGTTGGATATGGTGAGATGGGACATGCCATGGAGCATCTGCTGGGCGGGAATCACCAACTGGCGATCCATGACTCACACCCTGTCAAGGATCTACCTGCGATAAACCTCGATCAACAGGCGGCACTGGCCAATTTTTTGTTGCTCTGTGTACCGGCCTCTCCCCACCATGACCTGCTGGCCAGACTCGCGCCCCATCTGCAAAGCCAATGCATCTGCGTAAGCATCGCCAAAGGCCTGGATGAGCAAGGCCGGACGCCGGCGCAAATCTACCAGCAGACGTTCAATGGACGGCAGCCACATTGCTTGCTCTATGGCCCGATGATCTCGGAGGAGATACGCGCAGATCGATACGCCTTCGCTGAACTCGGCTGCTCGGATATCTCCATCTTCCACCGGGTGCGGGAACTTTACCAGGACACCAGGCTGTGTATCTGCCACAGTAACGATATCACCGGGATATCCTGGTCGGTCATACTCAAGAACGTTTATGCGATTGCCTTCGGCATCGCTGATGGACTGCAACTCGGGGACAACATGCGCGGATTCCTGGCGGTGACCGCATTGCACGAGCTGGTTTCCATCGTGGGACTGATGGGTGGAAAACCATCAGCCCCCCTGCATCTGGCCGGACTGGGTGACCTGATCACGACTGCGACCAGTGCCGGATCACATCACCATGAACTGGGATGCAGACTCGCCCGTGGTGCGGCAACAGAAATCAGCGGGGAGGGAATACATACGCTGGCTATGGTCGAGAAATATCGCTTGTTCGACACCGCGCCCTATCCCTTGTACGGCCTGATCCAGGATGTTGTGCAAGAGCCGGTCGATGTGGCGCAAAAGTTTCACGAATATCTGCTTCGCGTCCAACGATAAAACAACTTCAGCGAACAGCGAGCCGCCACAGCGAAGTGACCTCCGCCGCTCGGGCGGCGTGCAGCGGATCGGTTGCATCAGCCACCTTGGGATGATGCGGTTTGACATCGATCCGCGTTATCACTTTCAGCCCTGCCGCATCGAACATGGCGAGCAGCTCGTCCCGTGTACGCAGGCCCAGATGTTCGGCAATATCCGAGAGCACCAGCCAGCCTTCCCCTCCCGGATCGAGGTGCGCAGCCAGCCCGCTGAGAAACCCGCGTAACATGCGACTGTCCGGGTCGAATATCGCATGCTCGATCGGAGAGTTGGGGCGTGCCGGGATCCACGGCGGATTGCACACGATCAGCGGCGCTTTCCCTGCCGGGAAAAGATCCGCTTGCACCACTTCCACTTGCGTACTCAGCCCGAATCGCGCGATGTTCTCGCGGGCGCAGGCCAATGCTCTGGGGTCTTGTTCGGTGGCCACGATATGCCTGACGCCACGGCGCGCCAGCAGCGCAGCCAGCACGCCAGTCCCGGTGCCGATGTCGAAGGCCAACTCGGTTGTGGGCAGCGGCGCTTCGTTCACCAACCCCAGATACTCGCCGCGCACCGGCGAAAACACGCCGTAGTGCGGATGGATGCGACCACCAAGCGCCGGTATCTCGACACCCTTCTTGCGCCACTCATGCGCGCCGATCAAACCCAGCAGTTCGCGCAGCGATGCCACCGAAGGCTGATTCCCCGCACCATATACTTCGTTGCATGCTTCCCTGATGTCCGGCGCACGGCGTAGCGGGATGGAGTAGTCGCTATCCAGCGGCACCAGTATCATCGCCAGCGTGCGTGCGCGTTGCGACTGAGCCTGGCGATGCAGATTGAATACCTCGCTGGCCACTGCAGAAGTCCCTTCGACCAAGCTCATAACCAGCGACTTGGCTGCCGTATTTGGGCGGCCTGGTCGAATGGCTAGTTGTTCCATCAGGATAGGCTTGCGCGGCTTACGGTCGACTCGCCGCGACATCGCCTGCAATAATTGCTTCGCATTCTGGAAATCGCCGCGCCACAACAGCGCAGTCCCCTCGCAGGCCAGGCGATAAGCCTCGTCCGCCTTCAGCGTGTCGTCCGCAATGACCACGCGCTTGGGCGGCGGTGTGCCGCTTTCGGAACGCCAACGGGCAGTATGCTCTTTGCCTGCTTCGGTCCAGTTGATGATGGGAAATTCACTCACGGCGACACCTTATTCCATTTTGATTTTAACCCGGATTGTCCAATAGAGGCTTCCCCCTATCGTAGGAGCCAGCTTGCTGGCGAAGTTGTTCGCGAGCAAGCTCGCTCCTACAGTGGGTTCGTGGCCTAATGGATTATTTGGGTTTAATAGTACGTTAATTCGTAGCACCATGTAACGCATGAATCTTCATAAACCAACCCCTCCCGGCCTCCCCTTATCAACGGAGGAGCTAACTTCCCCCCTGATAAGGGGGACTGAGGGGTGTTGGTTTTAAGAGTGTAAGGTAGATAAAGCGCGTAGCGCGTATCCACCGTCCGCTGGTGGAAACGCTGCGCTTTTTCCACCCTACGAAACTTCACCCTATCCCTGAAAATATCGTAAGATGAAACCTGTCAAATCGCAGGGATAATGTAGAACGAAGGAAGATATTCAACAACCATTTTCAAAAATCAGGGAGAACGAGTATGGCAAAGAAGAACGCTTTTTATGCGCAATCTGGCGGTGTCACCGCAGTCATCAATGCCTCTGCCTGCGGGGTGATCGAGACCGCACGCAAACACAAGGACCGGATCCGGAAAATCTATGCGGGGCGCAACGGGATC
>JBDTPM010000344.1:0-1555 GCA_039932695.1 Gallionella sp.
ACCGTGCGTGGCTGTTGCCGCTTCAGCGGCTTTACAGCCACGGCCTACCCCTTGCTGGTGCTAGCCCTCCCCCTGCAAGGGGGAGGGGACGGTCTAATGGTTATACTTCGTCAAATCAGCCTGCCGTTCTTTACGCGGAATCCCGCCGTCGCCAATGCGCCCATCCCTTGTCCGCCATGCGCATGTGCGATCGCGCAAGCCAGCGCATCCGCCGCATCCGGGCTGGGCATGCCGGACAATTTCAACAGACGCTGCACCATCTCCTGCACCTGTTCTTTTTTCGCGTGACCGTTGCCGACTACCGCCTGCTTCACCTGCAACGCGGTGTATTCCGCCACCGGCAGATTCGCCAGCACCGCCGCGCAGATCGCCGCCCCTCGCGCCTGCCCGAGCAGCAGCGTGGATTGTGGATTGACGTTGACGAACACCTTTTCCACTGCCACCTGATCGGGGCTATGCTGGGCGATCACCTCGCCCAGCGAATTCAGTATCACTTTCAACCGCTCCGGCAATTCGCCGTCCGGCGTCTTGATGCAACCGCTGGCGACATAGTGTAATTGCTGGCCATCCTTGTCCAACACACCAAAGCCCGTCACTCGCAGGCCGGGGTCTATGCCCAAAATTCTTATAGAAGATGAGGAAGAGATCAAAACCAAACCCCCTCTGATGAAACTACTAGCCATTCGACTAGGCTGTCAAAAAAACAACAGCCAAGTCGCTGGTTATAGCTCCCCCTTCTCAGGGGGAGAACTGGAGGCCCCTCCCCTGACAAGGGGAGGTTGGGAGGGGTTAGGTTTTCGCTCCTCATTCCGCAATCACCGCCGTCGTATAGACCTCCTGCACATCGTCCAGATCTTCCAGCGCGTCGATCAGTTTTTGCATCTTCACCGCGTCGTCGCCGGTGAAGACCACTTCGTCGTTCGGCTTCATGATGACTTCGGCGAACTCGGGTTTGTAGCCTGCCGCTTCCAGTGCCTGCTTCACATTGACGAAATCATGCGGAGTGGTGATCACTTCGATGCTGCCGTCCTCATTGCTCGAGATATCTTCCGCGCCGGCATCCAGCGCGACTTCCATCAGACCGTTCTCATCGGTACCGGGGGCGAAGATCATGTGTCCGCAATGCTTGAACAGGAACGACACCGAGCCATCGGTGCCGAGGTTGCCGCCGTTCTTGGTGAACGCATGGCGCACATCGGCGACGGTACGCGTCTTGTTGTCGGTCATGCAGTCCACCATCACCGCCGCGCCGTTGATGCCGTAGCCTTCATAGCGAATCTCCTGATACTCCACGCCATCCAGTTCGCCGCTGCCGCGCTTGATGGCACGTTCGACGTTGTCCTTGGGCATGTTGTTGGAATATGCCTTGTCCATTGCAAGGCGCAGGCGCGGATTACCGGTCGGATCTCCTCCGCCCAGCCGTGCCGCCACGGTGATCTCCTTGATCAAACGGGTGAATATCCTGCCGCGCTTCGCATCCTGCTTGCCCTTGCGGTGCTGGATGTTCGCCCACTTGCTATGTCCAGCCATATTCCTCTCCGAAAAACCCAGCCTC
>JBDTPM010000345.1:0-4280 GCA_039932695.1 Gallionella sp.
ATCAGGAGCAAGTACATGCTGATTATCTTTACCATGGAGCACGGACGATTGGTCAGTATCCGGCCGGATGAGGTCGCGACCCGGAAACCGATCTGGCTGGATATCGTCGAGCCCAGTGAAGAAGAGCGCGCCTGGGTGACCGAGACCTTTGCGATCTCCTTGCCTTACCCCGAGCATTTGCGCGACATAGAAGCGAGCGCGCGATTCTATGAGGAGAACGAAGAACTGCATGTGCGATCCGATTTTTTGCAGGGAAAGGAGATCGGATCGCTCAGCGTGATCGTCGCTTTCGTGATATCGAAGAATGTGCTGTTCAGCTTGCACGACCAGGATCTGCCGTTGTTCAAATTGTTTCGCCAGCGCACCCAAAAGCAGCCCAACCTGGTCGAGGACAGTCTGGACGTGCTGGTCGATCTGTATGCCTCCGATGTGGAGTTTTCTGCCGATACATTGGAAGAGGTGTATGTCGACCTGGGCGGCATCGGCAACCAGGTTCTCAATACCACGCTGGGCGATAAGGAAGCGGGCATGGTGCTGGCAAAGATCGCGCACAGCGAATACCTGAACGGACGCATACGCCGCAATCTGATGGACACACGCCGCGCGATCTCGTTCCTGATGCGCAGCAAACTGCTCAAGCCTAACCAGCTTGATGAAGCGCGCCAGATCATGCAGGACATCGATTCGCTGGATGGCCATACCGCTTTCCTGTTCGACAAGATCAACTTCCTGATGAACACCACCGTCGGTTTCATCAACGTCAACCAGAACAAAGTCGTGCGCATATTCTCGGTGGCTGCGGTGGCAATGCTGCCGCCCACCCTGATCGCGTCTATCTACGGGATGAACTTCAAGTTCATGCCGGAGCTGGAATGGGCGAACGGTTATCTGTTCTCCCTGTCGCTGATGGCTATTTCCGTCATGCTGCCGTTCTGGATGTTCCATCGCAAAGGGTGGTTGAAATAAGTTTGCCGTGTTGAAGTTGCGCACAGATACGAGTTATCAGAGGTACTCTTGAAAGTTGCTTTAAGGAAATGTCGCTACGTTTTTCTGTTGTGCAATACAGTGTTCTCGGTTCTGTTCTGCACGGCGCATGCCCCTTCGGCCTATGCCGGCGGAGATATTTACTTGCAGTGTGTGCAGAAATATCCCGGCGATGATGCAGCGCGGCTGAAGTGTTACGATCAGATCGCTGCTCCCGACACCGCGCCTGAACCGGCAGCCCGGAAAAACATCGCACCTGACGAAGATACGGCAGCAGGCATTGCGCCCACGATCACCGCTGCTGTGGTGACAAGCAACACCGATCGGTCATACCTGACCAAGGTGTGGAATCTGGATGACCTGTCCAATCGGGACCCGAGCAGATTGGGCCGGATCCAGCCATACCGGCAAACTTATATGCTGGTGAAGAGGACCAGCAATCCCAACCGTCAGCCCAGCTCGCCTCTCCCTGATCATAATTCGCTTGCACCCAGCGACATGGATGCGACTGAGGTCAAGTTCCAACTGAGCTTCAAGGCCGACATAGGCCAACAGCGAAATATCGATTTACTGGGCATCAAAACCGTCCGCTTTTGGTGGGCGTACACGCAACAATCCGACTGGCAGGCGTTCAACTTCCGGAACTCATCCCCGTACCGCGAAACTGTATACCAGCCGGAACTGATCGCCACATTGGGCACAGGTTATACGTCCGGATTGAAACTCATCAATATCGGCTGGGATCATCAATCGAATGGCCGGAACATGCCGGGGTCACGCAGCTTGTACCGGATCTATCTGCTCGGCGGATGGGAATGGAGCGATATGACTTCCATCATGGTGCGCGGCTGGTGGCGCATCCCGGAGGATCCTTTGACAGACGACAACCCCGACATCATCGATTATCTCGGGCGCGGTGATCTGGTTGTCCGCTGGGAGCCCAGGGATAAATCACAATCCATCGCCTTGCTGCTGCGCAACAATCTGCGCAGTACCAACAACCATGGCTTCATGCAGATCGACTGGGCGACACCGGTAAATGTCGGCAGTGCGGCGCGCATGCACATACAGATTACCTCAGGCTATGGCGAGAGCCTGATCGACTATAACCATCGCCAGAATACGATCGGCCTGGGATTGTCGTTCCGGGAATGGTAATTCCAATTCCCCGCCCCTTCGACTGGGCTCAGGACAGGCTTGTTTGACCTTCGAAATGAAACTGGAATAAAAATATGCAAATCGGTAAATCATCTCTGACCCACTACCAGCGCATCGGCGGCGAGGAAAAAGTCCGCGCGCTGGTGCAGCGCTTCTATCAATCGATGGACGAACTGCCGGAGGCCTATGGCATCCGCAAACTGCACGCGCAAGACTTGCAGGGCGCGACTGACAAGCTGTTCAAATTCCTGTGCGGCTGGATGGGAGGGCCGCAGCTGTATGTGGAGCAATACGGTCATCCGATGCTGCGCCGCCGCCATCTGCCGTTCAGCATCGGCGCAGCCGAGCGCGACCAGTGGTTGCTGTGCATGGGTCAGGCGTTGAACGAGGTGGTTGATGATGCCGAGCTGTGTCAGGAACTGGCTGCCGCCTTTGCCAAGGTGGCGGATCACATGCGCAATCGGGAAGGTTAAACCCCTCCCAGCCTCCCCTTGTCAGGGGAGGAGCACGGCTTCCCCCTGACAAGGGGGACTGAGGGGGTTGTGGGGTTTCATCACTCCATCGTCAAAATCACCTTCCCCAGCACGTGACCCTTTTCGATGATGCGGTGTGCTTCGGCGGCATCCCTGAGCGGCAACGCGTACGAGACCAGCACACCGAGCTTGCCTGCTGCGACGAGTTTCGCGCCTTGTTCGAGTATCTTGCGCTGGCGTATGCGTTCTTCGTGCTGTTTCATCAACTGCGGCGTGAGCATCAGTTCATAGCACAGTGACAGATTGCGCAGCCGTGCCAACTGCGTGTCCTCCATTGATAACGGGGTGGAGAGCAGCGTGACGATCTTGCCGCCGATGCGCGTGACATTCATCGAGCGCTTGAATACATCGCCGCCTATCGTGTCGAGCACCACGTCCACGCCTTTCCCGCCAGACCACTCTTCCACGTCCACGACGAAATCCATTTCCTTGTAACGGACGATCTTGTCTGCTTCGAGACCCTGTGCCAGCCCTTCTTTTTTGTCGTCGCTGACCGTGACAGCAACACGCGCGCCGAGATGCTTGGCCAGCTGCACCGCAACATGCCCCACCCCCCCTGTGCCGCCATGGATCAATATGGTTTGTCCCGGTTGCAGATTGGCGCGATCGACCAGTGCCTCCCATGCCGTGATCAGCACCAGCGGCAATCCCGCACTGTCCTGCAAGCCGAGATTGGCGGGAGTGGCGGCGCAATACTCCTCATGCACCGCGGTGTATTCGGCATAACAGCCCGGCTCGTCGCCGATGCCGCCATTGTTGAAGAATACCGTATCGCCTTCCTTGAAGCGCGTCACCGCACTGCCGATCTTCTCCACGATGCCCGCGCCGTCGCAGCCGAGTATCGCGGGAAGCTTGTCCGGGTAGTAGACCGGTTTGGCGCGCAGCTTGGCGTCGAGCGGATTCACCCCGGCAGCGGCCAGCTTGACGCGCAGATGATGCGGCGAGGCCAGCTCGGGTTTTTCGATATCGAACATCGCCAACACATCGGGACTGCCCTGGCTGGTCATCAAAATTGCTTTCATCGATTCTTTCTCCGTTGTAGAACAACCCTCCCCAGCCCTCCCTTGTCAGGGAGGGAGCCGATAGCTCCTCCCCTGATGGAACAACTAGCCATTCGACTAGGTTATCCAAAAACGATAACCAAGTCGCTGGTTATGACAAGGGGAGGTTGGGAGGGGTTGGGGTGGCTATGTTAAACTTGCGCAACTAATTTAGCGAGTACGGCCATGTCTGGAAACACCTTAGGAACTTTATTCACGGTGACATCGTTCGGCGAGTCGCATGGCCCGGCGCTCGGCTGCGTGGTGGACGGCTGCCCGCCGGGACTGGCATTGTGCGAGGCCGACATCCAGCATGATCTGGACCGTCGCAAGCCCGGCACCTCGCGCCATGTCACGCAGCGTCGCGAATCCGATACGGTGGAGATCCTGTCCGGCGTGTTCGAAGGCAAGACCACCGGCACGCCGATCGCTTTGCTGATCCGCAACGAAGACCAGCGCAGCAAGGATTACGGCAACATCGCCGAAACGTTTCGTCCCGGCCACGCCGACTACACCTACTTGCAGAAATATGGCATACGCGACCATCGCGGCGCGGGACGCGCCT
>JBDTPM010000346.1:0-2323 GCA_039932695.1 Gallionella sp.
AAGGAAAAGCAATGTCGCAATTCGATAATGTCAGCGTAGTAAAAAAAGGCAATGTGTTCTTCGACGGAAAGTGTGTGTCGCACTCGGTATTATTTCCGAATGGCACTCGCAAGACCGTCGGCGTGATCCTGCCCAGCACCCTCACTTTCAATGTCAGCACACCCGAACTGATGGAGATCACCTCGGGTACCTGCCGCGTAAAGATCGGTAATGAGCCTGAGTTCAAGACCTATGCTGCGGGTGACCAGTTCTCAGTTGCCGCGAATAGCAGCTTTGTGATCGAGGCCAGGGACGTAGTGAATTACGTTTGCAGTTTTGGTTAGGCCCCAACCCCTCCCAGCCTCCCCTTGTCAGGGGAGGAGCGGGTTCGGTTCTCCCCCTGATAAGGGGGAGTTAGAGGGGGTTTTGGTAAGGGAACGCAATTATTATAAGGAGTAATACCATGCCAACCTTCGACATCGTTTCAGAAGTAGACAAGACTGAAGTCAAGAACGCGGTCGAGCAGACCAACAAGGAAGTCAGCACCCGCTTCGACTTCAAGGGTTCGGATGCGCGTGTCGAGCAAACCGAGCTCAAGCTCACCGTGTGGGCCGACAACGACTTTCAGCTCGGCCAGGTGCAGGACATCCTGAATGCCAAACTCACCAAGCGCGGCGTCGACATCAAATGCCTGGAGATCAGCGACAAGATCGAAAAAGTCAGCGGCAACAAGGTGAAGCGCAGCTGCGAAGTAAAGGTCGGCGTGGAGATCGAACTGGCCAAAAAGATCGTCAAGCACATCAAGGACAGCAAAATGAAAGTGCAGGCCAGCATCCAGGGCGACACGGTCCGTGTCTCGGGGAAGAATCGCGACGATCTGCAGGACGCCATCGCATTCGTCAGGAAAACCATCACCGATTTCCCGTTGCAGTATCAGAACTTCCGCGACTGATCCTGAAAGGAGGCTGCCCATGCCAAGCGTTCTTGTCCCACTCGCACAAGGCTGCGAAGAAATCGAAGCGGTCACGGTCATCGACATCCTGCGCCGTGCCGGGATCACCGTGGTCAGCGCGGGCCTCGATGATCAGCCGGTGCGCGCCAGCCGTGGCGTGACGCTGGCGCCAGACACTACGCTGGATGCCGCACTGCAAAACAGTTTCGACATGATCGTATTGCCCGGCGGACAGCCCGGCACCAACAACCTAAAAGCCGACCCGCGCATCATCGCATTGCTGAAGAAAATGTCGCAGCAGGGAAAATATGTCGCCGCGATCTGCGCCGCGCCCTCGGTGCTGGCCAGCGCCGGATTACTCGACGGCAAAAAGGCCACCAGTTTCATCGGTGCGCTCGATCCGTTCCCTCACGTCATGCAACAACACGCTGCCGTGGTGGAAGACGGCAGGCTGATCACCTCGCGCGGCCCCGGCACGGCGATGGATTTCGCGCTCACCCTGGTGGAGCGACTGGCCGGCAAAGCCAAACGCCAGGAAGTCGAAGCGGGATTGCAGCGTTAAGTGCTCGCCCGGTTCAAGCAGTTGCCGAGCGCCGAGATGCTCCCGGGCAGCCTGTTCGTCAGCAGCACTTTTGCGGTGCCGGAGCAATCGCCACATGAGACCGTGCTGGTGGACGACCTGCACCATACCGAATTGCTGATCTGGCGAATGTAGCCAGGCTATCCTTCACAAAATGACTCGTTTGATTCGAACGGCAAAGAACTTATTGAGGATTACATATTTGAAGACAGCGCCTCATCATTCAGAATGGAATTGGAAAATTGAATAAACCCTAATTATTCGTTTGACTTAAACCCCTCCCAATTGACCCCTCGCTACGCTCTCCCCTTGTCAGGGGAGGAGCAGGCTGGCTCTCCCCCTGACTGCGGAAGGGTCGCTGCGGAGCAGCGGGGCTGCGCCAAGACCGCCCGAAGGGAGAGTGTCAGGCGGCGTACCCTTTACGGGTGAACCCAACGGCGGTGTCAATTCCGCCCAGCCTCTGGCTGGCGGCGGATTGCCTACCTTTGGTGTACTCCTTGCGGGTACAAGGGGGAGCTGGAGGGGGTTTTGGTGCTAATGGATTATTTGGGATAAATTGCCATGTCATTCCCGCTTTCACCAAAGGTAGGCAATCCACTATCCGCTTAAGCAGATGTGGAATTGACACCGTGGGAATGACGGCAAATGTGTCGCGAATTATGTAAAGATCAATAGATTGTTACCTGCTCGATCCTCCTGAGGGTGCGCCGATAAACCGAGATCGCGGTAATGATCGCGTAACTCAACACCGCTCCCTGCAACACAAGTCCAAGCACGACCAACCACACCGCCACATTCCATAGTGGCGCCAG
>JBDTPM010000347.1:0-1763 GCA_039932695.1 Gallionella sp.
ATTTTTCTGATTGGCGGCAGGCTGTCCCTTGCCCGCCGCTGCGGTGCCGGAATTGCCGGCCGCGGCCGGAACTTTATCGGGGACAGTAGCCGACGCCGAAGCGGGGACGACCGGGATTCCGCCTGGCGGCAGAACTGCTGCAACTCCCGAGACTGCAATCTTGGGCGCGAACTCGCCTGCATCGTCAGCAGAAGGGATACGCAATTCGATGTCCCGTCCGCTCTGTTTGGGCTCGCTGTCCAACACCATCGGCAGTATCACCACCACTGCCAGCGTGAGCGCGAACGCACCGATCAAGCGGCGGCGCGCTTTACGTCTGAGATTCTGTTCATCGTCTGATTGCTGTTTTGCCATTTTTACCATATCCCGAAATTTTTTCGCTGCATGGCCGCAATCATCGGCCGGCGCACGGGATAAACACCGCGATACTCACCCCGCTGCGCTACTCGACTTGCAAACCTTTTGCTGCCATCACTTCCGCTACCGTATAGAACGATCCGAAGGCGACGATTCTATCATTTTCGCCTGCCGCGTTATAGGCATAACGCAACGCCTCGACGATGCGATCGAAAGCTCTGATCTCTCCGAGTGCCTTGCCTTGTTCCAGCACTTGCTCCAGATCCCCGGCAGTCGCACCACGCGCAGATTCTATGCCCGCGACCAGCCAGGTATCGATGTGCGTATCAAGGGCTGATACAACGCCCGCGATATCCTTGTCCTTGAGCATCGCACACACCGCGCAAGTGTGCGGGCACGACGGCAGCCCTGCAAGATTCTGTGCCAGGGAGTGCGCGGCATGAGGGTTGTGCGCCACATCCAGGATCAAGGCCGGTTTGCCCGGCACAAACTGGAATCGTCCGGACAATTGCACCTCGACCAGACCGCGCCGCACCGCTTCCATGCTTACCGGCAAACGGTCTTTCAACGCGTCCAGTGCCGCGAGCGCGGCGCTGGCATTGTGCAACTGGAAATCGCCGCGCAATGCCGGGTAGGGCAGCGCACTGCGCGCACCCAGCTTGCCGCGATAGTCCCACTGCCCATGGTGCGCCGTGAAACCGAATTCGCTGCCGATGCACCACAGCTCCGCACCGACCTGCTGCGCTTGCGAGCGTATCGCCTGCGGCACATCGCTATCCGCGCAGATCGCGACTCGTCCTTTACGGAAGATGCCCGCTTTCTCGAACGCGATCTGCTCACGCGTTTCGCCCAGATAATCGGTGTGATCGATATCCACGCTGGCCACCACCGCGCAGTCGGCGTCGAAAACGTTTACCGCATCCAGTCTGCCGCCCAGCCCGACTTCGAGGATGGCGACATCCACCTTGTGTTCGATGAAACACTGCATCGCGGCGAGCGTGCCAAATTCGAAATAGGTTAAAGGGGTATCACCGCGCACCCGTTCGATATTCTCAAACGACGCACACAATTCTGCATCTCCAGCCTGCTGCTTGCCGATTCGCACGCGCTCGTTGTAATGCAGCAGATGCGGCGACGTATAGCAACCGACACGGTATCCGGCGGCGTGCAGGATAGCCTCCAACATGGCGCACACCGATCCTTTGCCGTTGGTGCCGCCGACGATGATAATGGGAAAATCAGGATCGAGATTCAACCGCTGCTTGACCTGAGCAGTTCGCTCAAGCCCGAGCTCGATCATTTTGGGGTGAAGGGATTCAAGATAGGTCAGCCAGTCGGCCAATGTAGAGGGCATGTTTGGGTGGGTCAATAACAAGCTTGGCGAAGTTTTCGAGCTTGCGGCCGGT
>JBDTPM010000348.1:0-2617 GCA_039932695.1 Gallionella sp.
GTGGCCTGGTGTATCTTGCCGCCGTTCTCCAGCGTGTCGATCTGCCATTGCACTTCGTAATCGATGGCCTGCTGCATGAACTTGAACGAGTTGAGGTTCTTGATCTCGCGGCGTGTCCCGAGCGGTTCGCCGGGGCGGCGCACCGACACGTTGACATCGCAACGGAACGAACCTTCCTGCATGTTGCCGTCGCAGATGCCGATCCAGCGCACCAGTGTATGCAGGGTTTTGGCGTAGGCTACCGCTTCGGCAGCCGAGCGCATGTCCGGCTCGGAAACGATCTCCAGCAGAGGCGTGCCGGCGCGATTTAGGTCGATGCCGGTCAAGCCATGATGATCTTCGTGCAGCGATTTGCCCGCGTCTTCTTCCAGATGGGCGCGGGTGATGCGAACTATTTTTTCGTATGACTTGGCTTTTTCGTAGGGTTTACCGCTCTCGGATAGAGGCTCGACCTGAATCGTCAGTGCGCCTTGTCCCACCACCGGCAGATCGAACTGGCTGATCTGGTAGCCCTTGGGTAGATCGGGATAGAAATAATTCTTGCGTGCAAACACCGAGCGCGGCGCGATGTGTGCACCGACGGCGAGTCCGAACTTGATCGCGCGTTCCACTGCACCCTTGTTCAGCACCGGCAGCACGCCGGGCAGCGCGATGCTCACCGCGTCTGCCTGTGTGTTCGGCTCGGCGCCATAGGTGGTGGAGGCGCCCGAAAAGATCTTGGTGTTGGTCGAAAGCTGGGTATGCACTTCCAGCCCGATGACGATTTCCCATTGCATGTTCATGTCCTTACAGCCCGATGTCTTTCGGAGCACGATTGTGGCTATCCGTAGCCAGTTGATATTGGTGCGCGACATTCAACATGCGCGCTTCGGCGAAATAGTTGCCGATGATCTGCAGTCCGACCGGGCGGCCGTTGCTGCCGAAGCCGCAGGGAATGGACATGCCGGGCAAGCCCGCGAGGTTCACCGCGATGGTGTAGATATCGGACAGATACATCTGCACCGGGTCGTCGCCTTTCTCACCCAGATTGAATGCTGTGGAAGGACTGGTCGGCCCCATGATGAAATCGCACTGTTTGAATGCATCGGCGAAATCCTGCGCGATCAGGCGGCGTATCTTTTGCGCCTGCAGGTAGTAGGCATCGTAATAGCCGTGCGACAGCACGTAAGTGCCGATCATGATGCGGCGCTTCACTTCTGCTCCGAAGCCCTGCGCGCGGGATTTTTCATACATGTCGGTGAGATCGGTATACTCGGGAGCACGGTAACCGTAGCGCACGCCGTCATAGCGCGACAGGTTGCTGGAAGCTTCCGCCGGGGCCAGCACGTAATAGACCGGAACTGCCAGTCTGGAATTCGGCAGGCTGATGTCGACGATGGTCGCGCCCAGTTTTTTGTACTCCGCGATCGCTTCGTTCACGCAGTTCGCCACATCTTGCGCCAGACCTTCGGCGAAGAATTCCCTGGGCAGGCCGATGCGCAGGCCGTTTAGCGGTTTTGCCAGTTCACGCGTGTAGTCTTCCTTCTCGCGCTGCAGACTGGTGGAATCGCGCTCATCGAAACCGCTCATCACGTTCAAAAGCAACGCCAGATCTTCCGCACTGCGCGCCATCGGTCCGGCCTGATCAAGGCTGGAAGCGAAGGCGATCATCCCGTAACGCGACACCGTGCCATAGGTAGGCTTGATGCCGGAGATACCGCACAGGGCTGCGGGCTGGCGTATCGAGCCGCCGGTATCGGTGCCGGTCGCTGCGGCACACAGCCGCGCAGCCACCGCACAAGCCGCGCCGCCGGAACTGCCACCGGGTACGGCGTTTCTATCCCAGGGATTTTTCACCGCGCCGAAATAGGAAGTCTCGTTTGACGAACCCATCGCGAATTCGTCCATATTGGTCTTGCCCAGATTCACCGCACCGGCGTTGTTGAATTGTGCGATGACATGCGCATCATAGGGCGCAATAAAATTCTCCAGCATCTTCGAGCCACAGGTGGTGCGCCAGCCCTTGGCGCAGAAGATATCCTTCTGCGCGATCGGGATGCCGGTGAGGGCTTGAGCCTTGCCGCTGGCCAGCAGCGCATCGGCGGCACGCGCCTGAGCCAGGCTGAATTCAGCGTTGGTGGTGATATAGGCATTCAGCGACGGGTTCAGTTTGCTGATACGGTCGAGATAGAGTTGCGTCAGTTCGACGCTGGAGATTTTCTTCGCCGCCAGTTGGGCGGAGAGTTGTTTGAGCGATGCGTTTATCATTTTCTACTTGGAGATGAAAGGTTCTACTTGGAGGTGAAACGTGAAAGGTGAAATGTACCCCCACTTCTACGTTTCACCTTTCACGTTTCACTGCTCAATCACCTGGGGAACCAGATACAGGCCGGCTTCGACCTGCGGAGCGATAGACTGGAACAACTCGCGTTGGTTGGCCTCGGTGACCGTATCCTCGCGCAGCCGTTGCGACAGGTCCTGGGCATGGGACATCGGGACGATTCCTTTGGTGTCTACGGCCTGCATCTCGGCGATAAGGTCAAAAATACCGGACAATTGCGCGCGCGCGGCAGCGATTTCCGCTTCGCTCATCGCGAGTCGCGCCAGACGGGCGACTTTCTGGACATCTGCATTGGTC
>JBDTPM010000349.1:0-5568 GCA_039932695.1 Gallionella sp.
GGCATCATCGTGCTGGCGGTGGCGATCCTGCCGCTGCTCGGTGTCGGTGGTCGTCAATTGTACAAGGCCGAAACGCCCGGTCCGATGAAGGATTCCGCACTGACACCGCGCATCACCGAAACTGCGCGTAATTTGTGGCTGGTCTATGTCGGCATCACCGTGGCCTGCATCGTATCGTTGAAACTGGTCGGGATGAACTGGCTGGATGCGATCTGCCACGCATTCGCCGCGATGGGACTGGGCGGTTTTTCCACGCACGATGCCAGTGTCGGCTATTTCAATTCTCCCGCCATCGAATTCGTGCTGATCGTGTTCATGGTGATCGCGGCGATGAATTTTGCCACGCACTTCCTGGCGTGGCGCGAAAAAAGTCTGAAGCTCTATTTGCGCGATCCCGAGGCGGTCGCCACGGTAACGCTGATATTGGCAAGCTGCGTGGGCGCTGCGGCTTTCCTGTGGTGGAAGGGTGTCTACCCGGATTACTGGACAGCGTTGCGCCACGCCAGTTTCAACCTCGTATCCCTGGCAACGGACTGCGGCTTCAGCAGCGTGGATTTCAACCAATGGCCGATCTTTGTGCCGATGTGGATGCTGTTCCTGAGTTGCGTCACGGTCAGTTCCGGTTCCACCGGGGGCGGCATCAAGATGATCCGCACGCTGATCTTGTTCAAACAGGCCGGGCGCGAGTTCGTCAAATTACTGCACCCGGCTGCGGTGAACCCGATGAAGATCGGTGGCCATGTGGTGCCTAACAATATCGTGTTTGCCGTGCTGGGTTTCATCTTTCTGTATTTCATGAGTGTGGCGATATTGACCTTTGTGTTGCTGATCAGCGGGCTGGATTTCATATCCGCATTCTCCGCGGTGATCGCCTGTATCAACAATGCAGGTCCGGGTTTGGGTGTGGTGGGGCCGGCCAGCAACTATGCCGGGCTGACCGATTTTCAGACCTGGGTATGCACGTTCGCGATGTTGATCGGGCGGCTGGAAATCTTCACCGTGCTGATCCTGTTCACGCCGCACTTCTGGAAGCGCTAAAATCGCCATGACAGGGGCGGCTAGATACGTTAGCATTGCCGCATAGAGGTCATGCCGGACGTTTTACGATACTGATGAGCACAATAGTGCCAAAGCAAGAGGGAGCCAGATGAGCGAGGACCTGCCATTGTCGGGAGTGAAGGTATTGCTGATCGACGACAGCAACACCATAAGGCGCAGCGGCGAGATATTCCTGTCTCAAGCGGGGTGTCAGGTCATCCTTGCCGAGGACGGATTCGACGGTCTGGCCAAGGTGGTGGACAATCAGCCCGACATCATTTTTGTGGACGTGATGATGCCGCGTCTGGATGGTTATCAGACCTGCGCGCTGATCAAGAAACACCAGCATTTCAGAAATACTCCGGTAGTCATGTTGACCAGCAAGGATACGTTGTTTGATCGCGCTCGCGGCAAGCTGGTCGGCGCGGATCAATATCTGCTTAAACCCTTCAATAAAAAGAGTCTGATCGAGACCGTCATCCTGCATACCCGAGAGAAGAAGGAATTGGATTATGGGCATTAAAAGAATACTGGTAGTGGATGATTCGGCAACCGAACGCCATATCCTGGATGGGATATTGAGCAAGAAAGGATTCGAGGTCTCTTTTGCCGAGGACGGTGAAAAGGGAGTGGCCCAGGCCAAACTCAGCAAGCCGGATCTGATCATCATGGATGTGGTGATGCCCGGGATGAATGGCTTTCAGGCGACGCGGGCGATCACCAACGATCCGGAAACACAGCATATACCGGTGATCATTTGCACCACCAAGGATCAGGAGACGGACAAGGTTTGGGGCGCGCGTCAGGGAGCCAAAGACTATGTGGTCAAGCCGATAGACGCTGCCGATCTGTTGCGCAAGATCGCCGCGTTAGGATAAACCGAGCCAGGGTACCCATGTCAAAGCGGCTCAATCTGCGTGAATTCCAGCAAAATCTGATCGACCGGTTACAGGTGAGCGAGTTGTCCGCAGCGCGGGTGACCACGCTGGGCGTGCAGGTTGCCGGGCGTAGCTTGCTGGTGGACATGACGGATATCAGCGAAGTGTTGCCGTTGCCAAAGTTGACAACCGTCCCGTTCACCAAGCCCTGGTTTCGGGGCGTAGCCAATGTGCGCGGCAATCTTTACAGCGTGGTCGATATGGCGGGATATCAACAAAGCGGAACGGCCGCTTCGACAGGCTCAGGACAGGCATCCGGGGATGCCAATAACCGCGTGCTGCTGGTCGCCGAGCGATATGCATTCAACGCGGCGTTGCTGGTCGATCGGGTCCTTGGATTGCGCGACGCCCAGACCTGGCAACAAAACGAGGTCGACGGGCAAACCGAGTATCTCGATGAGCAGGGTGCGACTTGGCGCAAGCTTGATGTACGCGGTTTGCTGGAGCAGACGGAATTTTTGCAAATAGGCATTTAGGAATTCCCTTAGGGAGAGGAACAACATGGCATTCAAACTGACATTACCCAAATCCAAATTGATGACGTTTGGTTTGGCCGCTGCGATCTTCCTGGTGATGACAGTGATCGCCGCCACTCTGAATTACCTGGAGGAACGTAACAATGTACGTTACGTGGGACTTTCCAGCCAGTTGCTGATGTTGTCGCAGCGGCTTGCCAAAGATGCCCAGCAGACCATGTCCGGCAGTCCGGCCGCATTCACTGCGCTGACAGAAAGCAAAACCAATTTGTCGAACATCATGGACAAACTTGACAAGGGCGACAGTACGCTGCCCGCGACCACCGGTGAGGCGCGTGCCGTATTGGACGAGCTGATGAAGATATCAGGCAAGACTTTGCAGGACGTGCAAGCACTGGAAGGCGGGCGTGCCGGAATGGTCACCATCGGCAATACCGTGGCGACGATCAACACGGTGAGCGCCGAATTCCGCAGTCTGTCGCAGCACATGATAGAAAATTTCAAAGGCGCACAAAAAGAACAGGCAGCACGTTTTGCCGTGGCAACGGAGCGTATCGGCAAGGATGTGAGCCTGGCCATGGGACCGGATATGACGATAGATCAGGTGGCCCGGCTCGGGGTTGACAGCCTGGCAGCAGAAGAAAGTCTGGCCGCGCTGCCCGCAAGCGATCCGAATGTGATGCGTGCCAAGGATCTGTTCGATACCTACCGCAACAGTGTTCAGATCGTGATTTCCCAGGCGCGTAATCTGGTAGCGGCAAAAAAAGCAGCCAAGGCGATCGTTGAGGATTCCGGGACCCTGCTGACCGGGTCGCAACGTCTGGTGGATGCCTATCAGGTCTCCATGATCAAACGGCCTGCCGCTCTTGCCGCCTCTTTGTCCGGTTTGTTGCTGCTGGTGTCGTTGCTGTTGATGGCCAAGGCGTATATGGATAATTCGCGTCACCGCACCGAGGATGCGGTGCGCATCAATCGCCAGAACCAGGACGGTATTTTGCGCCTGATGAACGAGCTGAACGATCTGGCGGAAGGCGATCTGACAGTGCGTGCCACCGTGTCAGAAGACATCACCGGTGCGATCGCCGACTCGGTGAACTACACCACCGAAGAGTTTCGTAAACTGGTGGCGCGGATCAAGGCTGCGGCGGAACAGATGGAGCGCGCGACCAGGGATGCCGAAGACATCTCCAAGGGGCTGCTGGATGCGACACAAAAGCAGGCTCAGGAAATCCAGGGGGCCGGCGAAGCGGTGCAGTTGATGACCCAATCCATCAAAGAGGTGGATTCCAGCGCGGCGCAGTCTGCCGATGTGGCACGCCGCACCCTGGCTGCGACCCAGCAGGGCGCCCAGGCGGTGCGCAATACGATCAGCGGCATGGATGGTATACGCGAACAGATCCAGGACACTGCCAAACGTATCAAGCGGCTCGGTGAAAGTTCTCAGGAGATTGGCGAGATCGTCGATCTGATCTCGGACATCACCGAACAGACCAACGTGCTGGCCTTGAATGCGGCCATCCAGGCCGCGTCGGCGGGCGAAGCGGGTAGGGGTTTTTCGGTGGTCGCGGAAGAGGTGCAGCGATTGGCTGAGCGTTCTGCGGAGGCGACCAAGCAGATCGGCGGACTGGTGAAAACCATCCAGGGCGATACCCATGATGCGGTGGCGGCGATGGAAAAGAGCATCTTGGGCGTGGTGGAAGGCGCGGTACTTTCCGATATGGCCGGTCAGTCGCTGAAGGAGATTGAACAGGTGTCGAACGAGCTGGCAACCCTGATCAACAGTATTTCGGTGTCCACCCAGGTGCAGACCGATATGGCCAGTGAAGTGGCCAATGTGATGCAGGATATTCTCAAGATAACCGTGCAGACCACTGAAGGTACGCGCCTGACGGCCAACTCCATTGCCCAGTTGACCAATCTGACATCGGACCTGAGAAGTTCGGTGGCTGGCTTCAAGCTTTAACGTGAAGCAATTCCGCACATGACCAGCAACGCTCCGTTTGATCTAACCACGCTTTCCGCCGTGAAACCCGGCATGGAAGGCACGCTGGCCGAGATCAGTGCTCAATTGGAGAGATTCTACGCAGCGCCTGCCGAGAACGCGGCAGCTCTGGAAGCTGCGCGCATCGAATTGCGCCGCTTGCTGGGCGTATTGAAAATGGTCGGTCTGGATGGCGTGGTGGTGTTTTGTTCCGAGTTCGATCTTGCCCTGAGCGAACTTGCCGACCATCCGCAACAACTTTCCGAGATACATCGCGAAGCGTTGCGCCAAGCCTTGTCCGCTATCCAGCATTATCTGAATGCGCTCGCCAACGGTGCGGCAAACGCAGCACTGCGTTTGTTTCCGCAATATCAGGGATTGCAGCAGTTGCGCGGTATCGAGTTGACGTTCGAACTGGAACTGTTTCATCCCAATCTGGCTGTGCCACTTCCCCAGCAGATATTCAGCGCGACCCCGCAGGGAGATGCCAGGGCGAACCTAAAAGCTTTGCGCAGTCAATATCAGCAGGCGTTGCTGCGCTGGCTACGCCAGGAAGATGTCACGACTATGGTTCAGCAGATGCAGCAGGCACTTGACGGGGTGATGCGCAGCGTGCCGCAGGATGATGGCCGGACTTTCTGGTGGGTAGGCTGTGGTTTGCTCGACTGTCTGAGGCTGGACGGACTTCCTCCGGAATTGAATGCCCGCAAGTTGCTGGGCCGCATAGACCAGCAGATACGCACGGTTGCCGAAGGCAACAGCGCTGACGTGCGACTGGTCATGAACGAGATGCTCTATCTGATCGCGCGCAGCCACGCGGTGAGCGAATTGGTCGAGGCGATCAAGCAGATCTATGCGCTGGATGACTACCTGCCGGAACTTTCGACGTTGCCGCCCGGTGGAGTGGAACAGCTATTGGGTAATATCCGCGATCAATTGCGCGTTGCACAGGATAGCTGGGAGCGGGCCGTACAGGGAGACGAAGCAGCCTGCGAACAATTCATCAAACATGCCGAGCAGCTTGCCTTGCAGAGCGAGATGCTGGATCGCAATACTTTGCAGTACCTCACCAGGCAGATTCAGGAATTGTCTGCGTATGCGAGCACCCCGGAGCACGCGCGACTCATCGCGATAG
>JBDTPM010000350.1:0-1624 GCA_039932695.1 Gallionella sp.
AGCAGCGGGGAACCCACCGGCGTACCCCTTGCGGGTGCAAGGGGAGGTTGGGAGGAGTTTGTGGTTAATGGATAATCTGGGTTAAACGAAGCCGACTATGCCACGCTCGAAAATCGATAATGCGGCTTCAGCTATTGTCCCAGCCTGGCAGCGATCTCACGCTCGGCAGCCGCCCAATGCTCGTCGGAGCGGCCCTGGAAACCGTGCCGCTCGGCAATAAAATATGCAGTTGTCTCCACCATGCGATAGCGTTCCTCAGGGGTCAGCTTGGCTGATTTTCTGGTAACGGCGGATTTGGTCGTGGCGGCTTCCGTCTTGATCAAAGGTACCAGTGGTTTTTTCGCAGCGCCCGGCTTTTTCGCAGTGGCGGGTTTTTTCGCAACACCTGACTTTTTCGCAGCAGTGGTCGCCGCTTTTTTTACTGCGACCACCTTGGTCTTGCGCGGCTCGGCAGCCAAGGTCTTTTTCGCCGGCGTTTTCTTTGCCGATGCAGTCAACGTCGCTTTAGGGAGTTTTGGTTTGCCGGCAGCCTTGCTGACTGTCTTGGGTGTTGCTGGTTTTTTTGCTGGAGGTCTTGCCTTTGGTTCAGCCATGCTATTCACCTCGATGATTTTAGGTTGAGACAGCACCGCACAAGTTTGCTGTGATCCAGCCATAGGCTTGTTCGGCACTTATTGTCGATGAGGCATGATATGCACCTTGGCTATACCGGTCAACCAGTTAAGGTTAATATTGCGCACGTTGCGCAACCCCGTAGAAATTGTTAGATGAAATATCTCAAATCAGAATTCCCGATCGCGATCGCCCTGATCATATTGGCACTTGGCTTCTATCTTGAACATGCTGCTGTGGAACAGGGCAGCGCGACATTGTGGGGCTTGTTGCTGGTGATACTCGCGGCGATCATCGCGGTGGCATTCCGCATCAGCCACCATGCCGAAATACTGGCGCTGCGCTTCGGTGAGCCCTACGGCACGCTGATACTCACGCTTGCTGCCGTTTCGGTAGAGGTGGTGATCCTGATCGTGCTGCTGCAAGGCGAGCCGAATCCTACCCTGGCGCGCGATACAGTGTTCGCCGCCGTGATGTTCGACATCAACGGTATCCTCGGCCTGGCGGCCATCGTCGGCGGCCTGAAACACGGCAGCTCCAAATACAATCTAGACTCGGCCAATTCTTTCATCGCGATGCTGCTGGTCGCCATCGGCATCGGCATGTTCATCCCGGACTTCGTGCCGGAATCACAATGGCGGATCTACTCGGTGTTCTCGGTCGGGGTCATGGCGATCATGTATCTGGCGTTCTTGCGCCTGCAAACTGTGGAACACCGCAGGTTCTTCGAATACACCGATGACACCGATCAGGAGGCGCATGATCTGGCGCACAGCCCGAACGCGCTGCATGTCGGGGTGATGCTGGGCGCGATCGTGCTGGTCGGGCTGCTCTCGGAGGTCCTGTCGGTACTGCTGGATGCCGGATTGTCCGGCAGCGGTCTGCCCAAAGCGATCCCCGCCGTACTGGTGGCCCTGATCTCCGCAAGTCCGGAAATCCTCACCGCACTCAGAGCGGCACAGCGGGACCGCATGCAGACCACCGTCAACATCGCGCTGGGCGCGTCGCTCGC
>JBDTPM010000351.1:0-13849 GCA_039932695.1 Gallionella sp.
CCACGAACTCGTGGATCTCGGCGCGTATCCAGTGCAGCGCGAACGACACCAAGCGCACCCCGCGTTCCGGGTCATAGCGCTTCACCGCCTTCATCAGGCCGATGTTGCCTTCCTGGATCAGGTCGGCCTGCGGCAGCCCGTAACCGGAATAGCCGCGAGCAACGCTGACCACCACGCGCAAGTGCGAAAGCACCAGTTCACGCGCGGCATCCAGGTCGTTTTCGGTCTTGAAGCGCGTCGCCAGTGCGTGCTCCTGCTCCTGAGTCAGCAGGGGAAAGCGGTTCACAGACTGGATGTAAGTCTCCAGGCTGCCAACCGCAGACGGTATGGGTAAACTCATCGCTGCATTCATTAGTGATTCCTCCTTGTAGGCCGATTCTAGCACTCGTGGTATCAGAGTGCCAGAGCTGAAAATGGTTCGCTGCCGGTTGGAAAAACCATCCTGCTCATCTGAACAAGTCACGAATTAAGCATGATTGCTGGTACCGCTGCCCGTAAAGCCATGATACAGTTGGTTTGCAGTGATTACGGCGAGGTTCAGCGATCTCGCAATTGTGGCTAGGCAATCAACTTTCATCTTTAAATTCAAGAGGAAAATCATTATGAACAAAATCATACTCTCTCTGGCAGTCGTATTGGCAGCGGTCGCATTTGCGCCTGAAGCATCGGCTCTGGCGGCGTTCGCGCGCCAGACCGGCATGGCATGTACCGCATGTCACCAGCAGCACTTCCCGGTGTTGAACAAATTCGGCCGCGCGTTCAAGGCGGCCGGCTATACGATGATGGGCGCGCAAGGCAAGGTAGAAGGCGAGCACCTGTCGATTCCTGACACCTTGAACGGTTCAATTCTGGTCAAGGTTCGTTACCAGAAAGACAACCGTACTGCGACTGCGAACAAGAAAACGTTGGGCTTGGCGAATGGTACCAATGACGGCCAGCTGCAATTCGGCGACGAGCTCAGCCTGTTCTTCGGCGGTCGCGTGGCCGAGAACATCGGCTTTTTGTTCGAAGGCAATACAGTTCAGAACGCCGGCGCACTGATGGCCGGCATCAAGATACCTGTCATGTTCGACGCGGGCGGCACCAGGTTGTCGGTGATCCCGTTCAGCACCGATGCGCTTGGCGTGCAATACGGTTATGAACTGTCCAGCGGCGGCGTGCTGCGTGCCAACCGCTGGGCCGAACACCGCCGTGAGACCTCTGCTATCCAGTACAACGCCGACCGGGGTGCCGATGCGGGTGCTGCTACCGGTTTCGCATTCGTTGCGCAGAACGACATCGGCTTTATCAACTACACCAAGTGGGCGCCTTCATATGCCATGGGCGGTAACGGTGGAAACATTGCTTCCTATGACATGAGTTCCAACTACCTTCGTATTGCTGCTACGCCTAGCATCGGTGATTGGGCGATGGTGGTGGGTGCCGGTGTGATGAGCGGTGAATCGTTGACTGGAATCGATCCAACTGCTCCAGCTACTCTGGTCGAAACCAAGCAGACCTTCGCCGATTTCCAGGCGCATGGCGCGGTGGGCGAGAACGAGCTGGGTGTGTATGCGCAGTACGCGAAAGCGCCGGTTCCGACTACTGTCGGTGCAACCAGCGCCTATGGTGCCGTCGCGACTGCTCGCAAGGCATTCACCGTCGGTGTTGACTATAGCGCGATCCCGCATGTCCTGAGCATCGGTGCGGCATACCGTAATGCGAAGAACGGCGGAGCTACGACAGTCAATGGCGACAACGCGATCACCTTGACCGCCGTGTATGACCTGACCATGAACGTGGCGTTGCACGCGGACTACAGCAAGTACAGCGGCTCCAGCCGCAATGCGGCTAATGCACAAACCAATCTGTACACGCTGATGCTCGAAGCTGGATGGTAAGTTGGAAGTAATGCAGGATGCGCGGTCTGCACCCTGCGCACGGCAAGCGTTAGAAAAAACAGGGGAGACTACGGTCTCCCCTGTTTTTTGCGCCATTGATCTTGATTGTGGCGTTAGGACATGCCGGATTGTCTACTACGTGGAATCTGCCTCAAACCGCCACTAACTACCCCTTGCACCCGCAAGGGGTACGCCGGTGGGTTCTCCGCTGCTGCGCAGCGACCCTTCAGCAGTCAGGGGGAGAACCGATCCCGCTCCTCCCCTGACAAGGGGAGGTTGGGAGGGGTTTGTAGTTCAATGGGCAATCGGGTTCAATCCCGCTTTTTCAACAGCGCCTGCAGACCGGCGAACGGATGATGCGTCGCCGCGGAAGATTGATTTTCAGAACCTCCCGGCCGTGCCTGATGCTCCAGCAGGCGCATGTGCTCGTTATCGTGGCAATACAGGCACAGCAGTTCCCAGTTGCTGCCATCCTCCGGGTTGTTGTCGTGATCGTGATCCTTGTGATGTACCGTCAGTTCGCGCAGACGCGCGCCGGAAAACTCGCGGCCGCATCGGCCGCAGATCCACGGATATAATTTGAGCGCCTGCTCGCGATAGGTCGCTTCGCGCTCGGTACTGAGCCGGCGCGCCTCGGCGACGACACGGTCAAGCCTGGCTTGATCAGGTTTGGTGTGTTTGGGCATGAAAGCAGGCTCGGCTTCGTTGTTTGCTGATGCTGAGCCCGATTTGGCCCCGGCAAAGCCAGGGATTGTGTTTCAGGGATTGCCGTTCAGCGTGGCCGGTGGTGGCTGCTTTTTGGGCTTCTTCGCTTCCTTGGTCTTGCGTTGCTGTCCTTTGGCCATGATCGTTCTCCTTGTCGTGATTGCAGGTTGGAATTGCGGCAACTGATGCGGTAAAGTTTTTTCATGCCATCGGGTTTACCCAAGTTACTCTAACTCCCGATGTGCGCAAATGATAATCCTTCACCGCAAAATGTGAAACTTTTTATTGGGGTTTTCAGCAGAGCAAGCCGTTTCGCCGAGATGCAATCCCTTGGGCTGCATCCTGTAAGATTGCGCAATACCGTGATGCGTCAGCTGCTATTCTTGGGCGTATTTCACAAAATAACTTGGAAAAGCATTTGGCCACAGAGAGCACAGAGTTCACAGAGAAAAATCAATTGGTTTTTAAAGTGATCTTGATCACCCGTCGGGTGAGAGGGCAAACAACCGGAAACCCGCTTCATCTCTGTGTTCTCTGTGACTTTAATTGCGGATTTTAGGATTAAGGGGGCAACCATTAGCAATCCAGTCCAACCTGCCGCCACACGGCGCCTGTCTTCATTGCGCGACCTGTGGCCATTTTTGCGTCCCCATCGCGGGCGGATCGCGCTGGCTTTCCTGCTGTTGTGCCTCGGTTCCGCGACCATCCTGCTGGTGCCGCTGGCGTTTCGCGACCTGATCGATTTCGGCTTCGGGCAGCGCAAGGGTACCGGCGGCGGGTTGCTCGGTACGCTGAGTCTTAACGGGCATTTCGCCTTGTTGTTCGGGCTGGCCAGCCTGTGGGCGCTGGCCGTGTCAGCGCGCTATTACACCGTGTCATGGGTGGGGGAGCGGGTCACCGCGGACTTGCGCAGTGCAGTTTATGCGCGGGTACTGGCGCAATCACCGCAGTTCTTCGAGACCTTGCAGACCGGCGAAGTACTGTCCCGGCTGACCGGAGACACCACGCTGATCCAGACCGTGGTTGGCAGTTCCATTTCGATGGGCTTGCGCAGCGTGTTCCAGTTTATCGGCGGCATGATCATGCTGGCGGTGACCAGTCTTTATTTGTTCTCTCTGAACCTCGGATTGATGGCGTTATTGATGTTGCCGATCTTCGCGATCGGCCGCAAAGTGAAAAAGCTGTCGCGTGAATCACAGGACAAGATCGCAGATGCCTCGGCACTGGCCGGCGAGATCCTCAACGCGATACCGACCGTGCAGGCCTATACACAGGAGAAGCGCGAGACCCGGCGCTTCGCCGATCGCTCGGAAGCGAGTTTCGTCACCGCGATCCGGCGCACCCGGGTGCGTGCGGCGATGACCGCGCTGATCATTACAGCGGTGATGGGCACCATCATCTTTGTGTTGTGGGTTGGCGCGAACCAGGTGCAGGACGGCAGCATGACCGGCGGGCAACTCGCTTCGTTCATCCTCTACGCGGCATTGGTCGCGGGAGGCGTCGGCACGATGGCGGAAGTGTGGGGTGATGTGATGCGCGCGGCGGGTGCGGCCGAACGCCTGCTGGAACTGCTGCATGCGGAATCCGCGATCGCCGAAGCTGCCGTCACACGCCCGTTACTGCAACCCTCGCTAGCGGCTCTCAGTTTCGAACAGGTCACTTTCCGCTACCCGGCGCGTCCGGAAACGGCCGCGCTGGACGGCATCACGCTGGATATCGCGCCCGGCGAAAGCGTTGCACTGGTCGGCCCTTCCGGCGCCGGCAAGACCACGCTGTTCCAACTCCTGTTGCGCTATTACGATGTGAGCGATGGAAGCATCCGCGTTAACGGTCAGGATATTCGTCAACTCGGCTTGCACGATCTGCGCAATATGATCGCGATCGTGCCGCAAGACCCAGTGATCTTTTCAGCCAATGCGCTGGACAACATCCGCTACGGCCGCCCCGCAGCCAGCGACGCAGAAGTGATGGCCGCTGCCAAAGCGGCGCTGGTGGACGAATTCATAGCCCGCCTGCCGGATGGATATCAGACATTTCTGGGCGAACGCGGCACGCGTTTGTCCGGAGGGCAGCGCCAGCGCATCGCGATCGCGCGGGCGATATTGAAGAATGCGCCGCTGTTGCTGCTGGACGAGGCCACCAGCGCGCTGGATGCGGAATCCGAGATCATGGTGCAGCAGGGACTGAATGCCGCGATGCAGGGACGCACCACGCTGATCATCGCGCACCGTTTGGCTACGGTACAAAAGGCTGATCGCATCGTGGTAATGGAGCATGGCCGCATCGTCGAGACCGGCACGCCTGAGGATCTGCGCAAACAGGGCGGTCTGTATGCGCGGCTGGCGCGTTTGCAGTTCGATGTTTGAACTTCCTGATACCAGCAATTTCCCCAAAGAGAATTACTTAATGGCATATCTGCTCCAGGAAGATTGCGCCTGCGGGTGTTAGCCCTCGGCTTGGGTTGGAAGTAATCGTGTCAGAAAACGTTGGGGATGAAACAATATGCGTGGTTTTTCAATGGACTATTTTCTCGTTAATGAGACGAAAAATGGTAGTTATTGCCAATTCCAGCATTTTCAGTCATCCCGGGCAATTCTCCGGAATGCCCTCCAAGTCAGTATTGTCGGCACTTTGGGCGATAGTTGATTATCTTGGCATGCAATATGCTCGTTTGTTATCAAGCCCGCAAATTCAGGTTCGGTAGTTGCAAGCCGTAATGCGGACCAAACCGAAGGAGGTGTGTCATGAAAACCACAATGGACATGAGCAGCTACGAAATTGAACAGGATGCGATCGAGATCGAGCAGTATGACGAGGAAATCTTGAGCGCAGGCTGGAATCCTGCTGTCGAGCTGGTTTGTGAGATGCTGCAGGTGCCGACCGAAGAACATCTGGTCATGGCAGCAGAACTCCCTGAGCTGGACTCGTCAGAAGATGTTTCTACGGCGGTATCGGAGATATTCCTGAGAAAGATGTATTCCTATCAACGTTGAATTCGGGGCGGATGGTTGCAAGACCGTCGCCATGAATCATTGCCAAGTGCTGAACGGCAATCAAACAGGCAGAAGGATTATGTTCAAACTTTGCGTCTATTATTACGGTGTGCTGCGATATACGGTTGTGGCTGATATGCAGAAAGCCCAGGAATTGCGTGATCAGGGCTTTTACGTAGTGGTCAAACCGGTTGCCTGATGCTGGTCTGCAGACCAGGCAACGCATTGTCGATAGTGCAGCGCAACGATTCAATCCCCAAGCAAGTCTATTAGGAATTAAGACAGCTCACTTCTCGTCAGTCGGCAATTCTCACAAAACCATTCATCCAAAGCCAAGCACGATCACCGGAACATAAGATCAGCCGGAGCGGTTTACCCATGCTGTCAGGGTGATTCCGGATAATCGGTATACCCCTTGGCTCCCGGCGTATAGAACGTGTTCATGTCGGGCGCGTTCAGCGCCGCCCCGGCTTTCCATCGGGCAACCAGATCCGGATTGGCGAGGAAAGGCCGGCCAACCGCAATCAGATCGCATTTGCCCGCAGCCAGATCGCTTTCGGCATGCGCGGCATCGTAGCCACCGGAAAGCATCAGTGTTCTCTTGAATATGCTGCGGAACATCTTCTTGATTGAGTCGGGCACAGGTGGTGCACCCATCGGAGAGTGATCGACCAGGTGGATATAGACCAGCCCACGTGCATTGAGTTGTTGCGCAAGATATGTGTAATCCGCTTCCATCGTGTCGTACACCGGCATGTCGTTGAACACGCCGAACGGTGACAGGCGTATGCCGACTTTGTCTTTCCCGATTGCTTTGATCGCCGCATCGGCGACCTCGAGCACGAAGCGCGCACGGTTCTCGATCGAACCGCCGTAGCGGTCGTTGCGCTGATTCGAATTCGGGCGGAAGAACTGCTCGAGCAGATAACCGTTCGCGGCGTGCAGCTCGATGCCGTCAAATCCCGCTGCAACTGCATTCTTCGCGGCTTGCGCAAATTCCTCTATCGCGGCCTTGATGTCCGCCTCGCTCATCGCCTGCGGCACCGGGTGAGGTTTCATTCCCTCGGCATCGGTATACATCTCGCCTGCGGCAGCTACCGCCGACGGAGCCAGAATGTATCCACCCGCAGGCAGATTGAGGGCATGCCCGATGCGCCCGCAGTGCATCAGCTGGATGAACATCTTCGCGCCTTTGGCATGCACCGCATCGGTGATGTGCTTCCACCCGGCGATCTGCGCCCCGGAAAAGATCCCCGGTATACGCGGGTAACCCAGGCCATTGGGTGACGGCGAGGTGCCCTCGGTGATGATCAGGCCGGCGGATGCCCGCTGAACGTAATACTGTGCCATCAGATCGTTCGGGATGTTGTTCGTGGCCCGACTGCGAGTCATCGGTGCCATGACCAGGTGGTTACTCAGCGTGAGTGAACCCAGTGTGGCTTTAGAGAACAACTGAGACATGTTTGATGCTCCTTGGGAATGATTCGTTAGCGGTTTCGTCGTTGAGAAAGGTGTCGAAGCTGTATTCGACCCCGGTGTTCGGTATTCAACGACCGAATTTATTTTTCACTTACTTGCGCCCGGGTTGGGTTGCTTCGTGGATGGATTCCTTGGTGCTTTCGATGACCTGTCCAGCGCTTTTCTTGACCGATTCCACCACATCGTCTGCGTACGGATTGCTCAGGAGGGGTCTGTGACGGCCAAAGTTGATACCCAGATGAAATGCGATGAGTACGCCCACCACAAAGCCGGTCAGAAACTTCTTCATGCTGCACCTCCGTGTTTTTCCAAAAGAAATGATAACAGCTTGGTTCCAACTTATACGCGATCCTGACTGATAGCCGACTTTCAGCCACGCTTTCCAGGACCCCGCGTGGTTACCCGCCTTAAAGCCTGACGCAGCCGCCAGCCAGCCTTATTTGGCCTTGTGCTCCAGCGCGATGCCGACCAGTTCCAGGATTATGCCCAGGGTAAGTACCAGCGCGCCCGGCCATGCTTCCGGAGCGAGGAACATCAGAATCGCGCCCAGCACTATCATGATCACGGCAGTGGCGCGCCGGGTACGTGGATTCTTCATCATATTGGCATCCCAGCTATCCCTTGGTTAGAGCTTTAAGTATAGTTTAGGTAACGACTTTCGGTCGAGATGATTTTCGGCCGACCTGCAAGGTGCAGATCGTTGGATCGATGACGGAGACCCCATGAAGAAACTTAAGCATGAAGCGGAACTATTCAAGGAGGCGTTGCTCGCCGGGGTGAAGTACGCAGAGGGACGCGGCGTGGTCGAGTTCGAACCGACCGATTCGGCCAGCGAAAAACTCTTGTACATCTACCGGTTGATGGTCCACGATAAAGTCATGCAGCCCTTGCCGGAAGACCAGGTTGCCGAAAAGACTTTGCGGCACAAGCTGGCGATCTGGTACTCGAAACAATTGCCGAAAGATCACCCGCTATTAAAATAGCATTCGCATCCTTCGCATGACCATGAGCAAAGAAGACAGCACAGAGAAATTCCGCATCGACAAGTGGTTATGTGCTGCGCGATTCTACAAGACTCGCTCGCTGGCGGCTGACGCTGTCGAGTGCGGCAAAGTGCAGATCAACGAGAAGCGTGTCAAGCCGGCCAGGGTAGTGGCGGTGGGGGATATGCTGAACATCCACCTCGGGCAGAAGCAATATGTGGTCGAGGTGCTGGCGCTTTCCAATCGGCGCGGCCCGGCATCAGAGGCGCAGCAACTGTATCGCGAGACCGATGATAGCCGTCAGCGGCGCGAGGCCATCGCTGCCCGACTCAAGGAGCAGCCTCAGCCTTTCCTGTTCAGGGGCAGACCGACCAAGCGCGATCGGCGCGAGATCGAGCGCCTCAAGAAGGGAGAGAGATGAGCCGGCAAACAACGGGGTCGAATCGCTTGCAACGCGGCTTGCGAAAATCAGCGCGGCTCGATCTGTGACAGATGCCGCGTCACTGAGAGCCACGCGCCCAGCCAGCCGAGATACATCGAGAACAGCAGCAGGGTCAGGCTGTCGCCGGGCGACAGCGGATGCAACACGAACTGGCTGGCGTAGAATCGCGATAGTGCATCGAGTTGCCAGTTGAGCAACAGCAGGCTCAGCGAGATGATGAACCAGGCCATGATGCCGCCAAGCAATCCCTGGATCGCGCCGAAATACAGGAACGGGCGGCGGATGAAGCCGTTGGTCGCGCCGATCAGTTTGGCTACCTCGATCTCGTCGCGCTGGGTGAGGATCTGCAAGCGGATGGTGTTGAAGGTGATCGCGATCAGCGCGAGGCTGAGCAGGCTGGCGAGTATCAGCACCACCATCCGGCCGAATCTGAGCAGGGCTTCGAGCTTGTAGGCCCAAGCCGAATCAAGTTGGGCCAGTTCCACCTTGGGTAACTTGGCCAGCTCATTGCGTAGTACCTCCAGCGCTTGCGCTTCGCCCCGCTTGGGATAAACGATGAACGCATCCGGCAGCGGGTTCTGGTTCAAGCCGCCGATCACGTCTGCAAGACCGGTGCTTTCCTTGAGTTGTTGCAATGCCTGGTCGCGGGGCACGAATTCGGAGCGGTCTATGGCCGGATGTTGTGAAAGTTGCTTGCGCAGCCTGTCAACGTCGTCCGCCTTGGCGTTCATGTTCAGGAACAGACTGATCTGCGGTGTACCGGACAGTTGGGCGACCAGCCCCTGTGCGTTTTGCAGTATCACATACATTCCGGCAGGCAGGCTGAGCGCGATGCCGATGACCATGATATTGAGTATCCCCGCCAGCCTAGATGCGAACATGCGGCGAATTACCCCGATGATCTGAGCGAGTGTGTGCCTCATGCCTGTCCTGACCCTTCGACTGCGCTCAGGACTAAAGGCTTCGTCGAAGCGGGTTGTACTGAGCCTGTGGCAGAGGGTTGCAATTCCCCCTGCTTGAGCGCGAGCACGCGCATACCGGTATCCTGCAGCACGCTTTCATCATGTGTCGAGATCAGCAGCGTGACACCGACCTGGTGGAAGGATCTGAATATCGCCATGATCTCCTGAGCATATTCAGCATCCAGATTGCCGGTCGGTTCGTCGGCCAGCAGGATGGTCGGACGATTCACGATGGCGCGGGCGATGCACAGGCGCTGCTGTTCTCCACCGGACAACGCGACAGGATTGGATTTTTCGCGTTTGAGCAGGCCGACCTTGTCGAGCGCGGCACGAGCGCGCTTGTGGCTTTCGCGGTAATCGAATCCGCAGATCTGCAGCGGCAGCATGACGTTATCGAAAACATTGCGGTCGAACAGCAGCTTGTGATCCTGGAAGATGATGCCGAGGTTGCGGCGCAGATAAGGCAGTGCGCGTTGTTTGAGCGCCCCGACGTTCTGATTGTTGACGATGACGCTGCCCAGGCTGGGACGCTCGATCGCTGCGATGAGCTTGAGCAAGGTGCTTTTGCCCGCACCGGAGTGCCCGGTGAGGAACGCCATCTCACCCTTGGCGATCTCGAAGGACACGTTCTTCAGGGCATGGTAGCCGCCGGGGTAGCGCTTGTGGACCTGATTGAAACGAATCATGCGTTGTGTGGGAATCCTGAAAGCATGCGAGGTTATTCCGGCTATTACCGGAATGGATTTGCGACGCGTAAGGAGCCGTCGAACATCTGGCCATGCTGCAAGTCTTCGGAATACAGAGTGGTACATCCCGCTTCAAGTGCGGCAGCGACAATCAAGGCATCGTAATAGGAAAGCTGATTCCTTATCGCCAGCGCCATGGCGCGCTTGATGGTGATAAGCCCGATTTGAACTACACGGGAACATGCAGCCAGATCGTCAATCACCGAATCAAGGCGGGCATCATCCAGCATGTTTTTGCGACGCAAGACAGAAATGGTTTCGCTGAACACCTGCGTTGAAACGGTTGGGGTTGCCGCCAGCAGATCAAGGGCGCGGGCTTTCTTGGACATGTCGTTGCCATAAGCGTAGATCACGACATTGCTGTCAAGAAATTCAGCGCCGGGCATTGGCTTCCTCGCGGTCGAACTTGAAACCGCTCAGATCGGCCTGGTACTTGCCGAATATTTTTTCCAATTCGGCACGCCGCTGCGCGGATACGGTCTTGTCATCGGAGTCTGTCGTTTCACCTTTGTGCCGCGAGGCGACAAATTCCGCGAAGTCGAGCACCTCCTCGGCAGCTTTGTCCGATAGTTGTTTGACGCGCTCGTAAATCCGTTCTGCATAGCCCATGGTTTTCTCCTTGAGAGATTCTGCGAGGCAGGGTTGAACTTGTGATTCCCCGCAGTCTTGCTGCGGGGATGCGCCCGCTCCTTCCCCTTCAGGGGGAAGGTTGGGATGAGGGTGGGTTTTCCGCAGTCAAACATAAACTTCCGCTTAATACCCCGCGGTCTTGCCGCGGGGTTGTTCATTCAAGTCTGCACACGCAATTGATGCCGTAATTGTAAGCCAAAGGTGGTGGAGATGGAATTCATTTATGGACGTTTTATGGACGTTGGTGCAGCATAGTCATTGAATAAGTATTCAGCGCTTACTTGCTGTGGGTTTAAGTGTTCCGTCAACGAACTCAAGGTCTGATAACGGCTTATTCCGTTTCTGCGCTTCGCTTCGCATTTTAACTAAAATTTTTTCCTTACTGCCCATCTTTCCAACGTCAATGACGAGATAGATTGCTTTCATTGTTTCTTCGGCAGCTTTATACACCTCAAGTTGTGTTTGGTAACCGGATGGAATCTTGGAGTTTGTAGATAGCTTAATTTCAACCAGCACGCGGGCGTCAAATCCGCTAGAGAATTTGAAATCGATCTTTCCGCTGCCAGTGTCGATTTCTGGTGATACATCTATGTTATTGGCACGGCAATAGGCGTAGGAAATTGCAAAGAAGAGCCTTTGAGAGGTTGATTCGTGGCGCGGTGTTTTGTCGGATTGATAGAGCTCCTTGTTCAATCCGTTATTCTCAATTAGGTGTCTAAATTGAACGACGATTTCCTTGACAATCACAAACACACCATCAAGATCATTCGCTGATTTATTCCGTAACTTTAGAGGAAACTTTTCTGCGAATTGTTCGCCTTTCGTCGCCCATGTAATGACGCCTTCTGGGTCTGAGCCTATATCGTATGGTTGTGCAGGCGCAGACTTGATTGCCTTCAACAGCGTTTCAAAAGCCTCTTTGTTAGTGAGGGCTTGAGATTTGAGACGACTCTTGTCACGCTTGGATTTCTTAAACCAAATCGATGCGATATGCTTGTTGATTTTGTTTCGGAGCTCTTCGTTACGCCTAGCGGCATCTGCAATGCTATCCCAGTCATGTGCAATTGGTAGTTTTCTAAGAATGTCTGTAGGTATAAGGATAATGGGTGTACGCTTTTTCTCATAAGGGTTAACAAGGAATTGTCCCATTGGAAACTTTTCTCCTCTAAGACCAAGTGCATCAAGGACTCGAGTATTGAATGCGGAAAGAGCTTCTATGATGATATTTGTTGTCATGTCACTGATTCGATCTGGGCCAATATCCGACTCGAACAGCGCCATCGCCGAAAACAAGTCGGGATCACGAACACCAATTTCAACGATTTGTGCGGCAACACCAAGTACGCGATTTGTCAGCTTGGGGCCAAATCCGCTTCCATGGATTGAGCCTGCCCCATAGCCAAGGCAAGTGCCACTAATCTCAGGGAACGCCAGTTTGTTCTCGGCGCCCCTCCACGCTGGATCTCCTTCGGTGCGGCTATTGGCAAGTAAGCGAATAATGATGTCAAAATGCGAGTGGTATTGTTGAACTGCATTTGTGTTCAATTCAGAATGCTGACTGCTGCTCAAGAGGAGTGGATCAATAAAAAGTTTTGTATCTATGGCGAGCGTCGCATCAAGCACCCCCAATCGTGTAAGAGCTTTCTGGTCAATACCAAATTCCTTACTGAGAGTAATTGGGTTTCGAGCCTTTGCCATGGGTTGAGCTCCTAAGTCGCGATTACATCAGTTCATTAGGTTGCATACCTAGCACCGCAATTCGAATCGGTGCATTTTGCGAAATCGAATTGAAGCTACTTTATGCATCCAAACCTAACAACGCCGCAACAAATTCTTCCGCGACGAACGGGCGCAAGTCATCCAGCCCTTCGCCCACGCCGATGAAGCGTACCGGGATCGGGTGTGCCTTGGCGATCGCCGCGATTACCCCGCCCTTGGCCGTGCCATCCAGCTTGGTCAGTATCAGTCCGGTGACGCCGAGCGCCTGATCGAAGGCTTTTACCTGGCTCAGTGCGTTCTGTCCGGTGTTTGCGTCCAGTACCAGCAACACCTCGTGTGGCGCGGCGGTTGATGCCTGTCCTGAGTCGGGTCGAAGGGCTGGTGTCGCTGGCATCGCCTTGGCGATGACACGTTTGACCTTTTTGATCTCTTCCATCAAGTGCGCCTGGGTGGTCAGCCGTCCGGCGGTGTCGGCCAGCACCACGTCGACGTTGCGCGCAATGGCTGCTTGCACCGCATCGTAGATCACCGCAGCGGCATCGCCGCTTTGTTGCGTGATCACCGTGACGCTGTTGCGCACACCCCATGCCATCAGTTGCTCGCGCGCTGCGGCGCGGAAGGTGTCGCCCGCCGCGAGCATCACCGACAGACCCTGAGCCTGCAAATGCTTGGCCAGCTTGCCGATCGAGGTGGTCTTGCCCGCACCGTTCACTCCTACCAACATAATAACGTAGGGACGCGGCGTGCCTCGCCCATCCCGGCCGTTAATTTCCAGCGGTAACTCCAGCGGCTTGAGCAACTTGAGCAGGCTATGCGCAAGGGCTTCCCTGAGTTGTGCTGCTTCGCTCAAATGATGTTCCCTGGCCTGGTGGCGCAAATCGGCGAGCAGCGCGTTGGTCGCATCCATCCCTACATCTGCGGTGATCAGGATGGTTTCCAGTTCCTCGTATAGATCGTCGTCTATCCTGCCGTTGCGACTGAAAAGGTCGGTCAGCTGGCTGCCGGTGCGCACCAATCCGGACTTCAGTTGACTGAACCAACTGGAGTCGGACTTGTCCTTCTCGGACTGGTCTATTTCAGGCACAGGTGATTTTTTTTTCAGGAAACTGAACATGGGATGGACGTAGTCGGAAGATGTAAAAATGCCGCATAATGCACGGGTATTTTATGCCGATTACACGTTGAAGGGTTAGGGTTATGAAGAGTATTTCATTTTACATCGTATTGTTGCTGCTCTGGTCGCAGGGCTACGCTCAAGCGGAAGTGTTCGAACGCACGCTGTCGAACGGACTGAAAGTCATCGTCAAGGA
>JBDTPM010000352.1:0-10190 GCA_039932695.1 Gallionella sp.
GATAGAACGAATCCGGCGTGAGGAATCTCTTGGCTGAAAATACCACGACTGCGACCACCGCGATCAAAGTCAACAAACGAACTATGTGCTTAGGCATGCCCCCTCCAAGATTTCCTGATCAGCCAATCCACCACGGGATGGATTTTGTTATTAAAGGAAGAGGTGAGTATTGATGCAGGTCAAATGCGGATCGTTTTTTTCTATTTTCGTGCCGGGTTCGAAGGACGAAACTGCCTGCGCCTCACCGGCCAGTTCAGCCTGCAAAAAAACGGCGGCTTTAAAGTTGCGGCACTTGGTCGTGGTGGCAATAGGCAAGCAGATGCAGGCGGCAGAAAATCACATCAACCAGCGTCTTTTCATCAATAGATAGGAAAGATAAAACATAAGCGATCCCAGCAGGAACAAATAGATCCACTCGAAGGTCATGTTCGTAATCCTGCCCTCTTCCAGCAGAATGGATTGCAGAGGTTCATACAACTGGTAGGACGGCAGGAACGGTGCGACGGCAGTCAATTTTTGTGAGACATCGGACAGCGCAGAAGGAAGCAGGTGCGGCAAATAGAAGATAACGCCCAGCGTTCTGGCGCTTGCCTGATTACGGCAGAGAAAACCCAGGAAGATCCCGTAGGCGCTGAAACAAAAACTGCCCACCGCGATGAATGCGATATAGTCGAAAAGATTCACCGGCCCGAATTGACCCAGCAGATGGAGAAACGAGATCGCGGTGATGATCAGGACCATCCCCGTGATCAATTTGGCAATCAGCCATTGGACCTCGTGTATTGGCGTCTGCAGAAGGGCCAGAAGCAGTTTTTTTTCTTTTTCCTCGGCGACTTGTGCCGGGAGAATAATGAAACCGACGAGCAGGACCAGCATCAGGATCCAGGTCGGCAAGGACTGTCTTTGTATGCCGCCTTCGTGCAGCGATCTGATATCGGTGATCCAGCTTGCGCCGTTTCCTTCAGCGGCTTTCTGCAAAGCAGTGAAGTTTTGCACGATGGCAAGGGTATGGAGAGATTCTTTTTTTAACACCAGGAGCACCAGGCTGCCGGGTACGTTTTCATTTCCTGCCAGAACCCCTTCTATCCTGTGCTCTTTCAAAAGACGCATGCCCTCCTCTTCATCCTGAACCCATGTGACCTCGATGAATCTGTCGGCTGCCTTGACGCTCCGAATGATCTGGGGCGCATAGGTGTAGTTCTGAATGAGGCCGACTTTGATCTTGCTTGCGCCCGCGTCGGACGGGTCTATCAATCTTAAAGAAACAAAAACAAAGAAAGGGATAAAAAGAACGAGATAGATCGTTTTATTCTTTAATGCGATGGCCAGATCATTGAAAGCGAGTACAAGGATATTTCTCATCATCATGCGTATAGATGCTCATGAACTTCGGATTGAAAATATTCCTGCGGAGACCCGTCGAAGACCAGACTGCCTTCGTGCAACACCATGATGCGCGTCGCGAGTTTTTTTATCTCTTCGGGCCTATGGGTGGTAAACAGGATCGTTTTTCCCGCCTCATGCATGGCGCCCAACAGACTGTAGATCTCTCTTGTCATCTCGAAATCCAGGCCGGATGTCGGCTCGTCAAAGAGCAGCACCGGGGGATCCGCCAACAGGGCGCGCCCGATGCTCACCCTCTGTTTCAAGCCTTTGGACAGTGCCTGTACCTTTGATTTTCGGAAGGGGATCAGATTGAATTCTCTCAATACTTCTTCCACCCGCAGAATGGGCGCCTGGAAGAGAACAGCGAATAGCTTGAGATTGTAGTCAATGGAGAAGAAGTCGAAAAGATTGGGCACTTCGGGAACAAAACCCACTTTGTTAACAACCGCCATCCGGTTACTCAGATCGATCCCGTCGATCATGACTTGACCGCTGTCCGGAGGGATCCAGTTGGCCAGCATCTTCAGCAGCGTGGATTTGCCGGCGCCGTTATGGCCGACGATAGCGATCAATTCGCCTTTTTTCACTTCAAAGCTGGTCGGTTTGAGACCTCTTTTTTGATCGTAGAGCTTTGCAAGATTCCGAATTTCGAGCTGCATAAATTATCGCTCAATCTTTGATTAAGTTTTAAGCGTTACAGAACCAGACTTGGCAGTCTGATGAAAAGGCGTAGTCGTTGAATATGACGGATAGGCGGCGAATACGGATCGACGTCAAACCCCGTCACCCTTCAGAAATCCCTCGCATAGCCGGCGGTGGAGAAAAAAACAGCTTGGCAAGATTCTCGTGCACGCTAAATTAACCTGAGTATCACTATAACGAGAATGATGACTACCAAAAGACCAATCATAATTACCTCCTTCTGGATCAGGGAAGCAGTACTTCCGTTTCCCGATATCCATATATATCTGTTCGAACGCAGCCAAATACAATCTGATTCTTACCTGCGGCAGTCTGCGTTTGGAAAATGACATTCGCTATGTCGCCAATATCTGAAATCCCTCGCATAGCTTGTGGTCGAGCAATAACCCGCTTCGCAAGATCCACGTGTACCTTACAATAACTTGAATATCACGATAATGAGAATTATGACAATCAATAATTCCATGGTAATTACCTCCTTTAATATTTGGACGACCTGATGATAGTCACCCAGTTAATAATCAATTACTTTCCCGGCATCAGAAGTGCAGTCTGTTCTGTTCTACCCATAGCCTCCGTTCGTTACCGCACAAAGCATCAAAATATATCCGGCAGTTCAAACGGTTTTCGGACTTGAATAAACAAGCCCGGCATGCCGGACTTGCTCGAACTTCATCACCCCGGCCTTGCGATCCGGCTTGAAGGTGTCCTTGAAACAGCCAGTCGCAGTCTTAATACCCCAGCGCCAGCCCGGACCCGCGTCGCGGGTCGTTCGCGCCGTAGTAGCGGTTCTTGCCGACCGGCTTGCCGCCCAGCGACGGCGCACCGATCAATATCGCCGTGACGTGGTTGGCTTCCTGCGGCTCGCCGAACTTCTGGCCCCAGCCTTCGAGTATCTTGCGCGTGTCCGGGCTCAGCGCGTAGGGCTCGACATTCGTCACGTCCGGCAGCCATTGCTGGTGAAAGCGCGGCGCATCCACCGCCTGCTGTATGTCCATGCCGTAGTCGATCATGTTGAGTATCGTGAGCAGCACCGTGGTGGTGATTCGGCTGCCGCCAGGCGTGCCGAGCACCATCACCGGCTTGCCGTCTTTGGTGACGATGGTCGGGCTCATCGAGCTCAGCGGGCGCTTGTTGGGCTGGATCGAGTTCGCCTCGCCCTGCAACAATCCGAACTGGTTGGGCACGCCGACCTTCACGGTGAAGTCGTCCATCTCGTTGTTCAGCAGCACGCCGGTCTTCGCGGCGGTGACCTTGGCGCCGAACCAGTCGTTCAGCGTGTAGGTGACCGACACCGCATTGCCCCACTTGTCGACGATCGAATAATGCGTGGTGTTGCTGCCTTCATGCGGTGCAACGCCGGGGGCGATTTCACTGGAGACACCGGCCTGCTGCGCAGCGATCGCCGCGCGAATCTGTGCGGCGTAGTCCTTCGAGAGCAGATGGTCCAGCGGGTTCTTCACGAAGTATGGATCGCCGAGGTAGTTGTTGCGATCGACATAGGCGTGGCGCATCGCCTCGATCTGGTACTGCACCGCCTGCGCCGATCTATAGCCCAGCTCCTTCAGCGGGTAGCCTTCGAGGATGTTCAGCATCTCGCAGAGCGCGACGCCGCCCGAGCTCGGCGGCGGCGCCGAGACGATGCCGTAGCCGCGGTAGGTGCACGCTATCGGCTTGAGCTCGCGTGTCGAGTACAAGTCAAGGTCGGCCTGCGTGATGATGCCCCGGCCCGCCTTGCTGCTCGCGACGATCGCGGCGCCGACCGGCCCCTTGTAGAAGCCGTCTTCGCCTTTCTTGCTGATCAGCTTCAGCGTTTTCGCGAGGTCTTTCTGCACGAGCTTCTGGCCGACCTGGAAAGGCTCGCCGCGGTTCAGGAAGATCGCGGCCGAGGCCGGGTCCTTTTTGAAGGCATCGGTCGCGGTCATCAACACATCGATGTCGGACTGTTCGAGCATGAATCCGTCCTGCGCATATTTGATCGCCGGGGCGAGCAATTTCGAGCGCTTCATCGTGCCGTACTTGCCGAGCGCCAGTTCCATGCCCGACACCGTTCCCGGCACACCCACTGCGGTGTGGCCATAGGTGCTCAAGCCATTCACGACGTTACCTTCACTGTCGAGATACATGTTCGCGGTTGCGGCCAGCGGCGCTTTCTCGCGGAAGTCGAGGAAAGTCTTGCGGCCATCGGCCATCTGTATCGTCATGAAGCCGCCACCGCCGAGGTTGCCCGCCGCCGGGTAGACCACCGCCAGCGCGTAGCCCACCGCGACGGCCGCATCCACCGCATTGCCGCCGCTCTTGAGCACATCGACGCCGACCTGTGTCGCCAGGTACTGGGCTGAGACGACCATGCCGTGCTCGGCGGCCACCGGCGCCTGCGAGGCTGCCTGCGTGTTGAGCTGACTGAATACGAGTACTGCGGCGAGCAAGGGTTTGGTGTAAAGATCCAGTTTCATGGTGCAGGCTCCGTGGTGCAGAAAAAGACGGCGGGATTGCCGTCGTGCCAAATTTGAATCATACAAATGATACTTTGGAATTCACACGTTCAAGGAAATAAATCTGAAGCCGGCCCTATCACTTCCAGCCTGATAATATATGTCTACGTGCGCTAGCAGACAGATGAGCCTTGATGATGCTCCTAATATTAAAATATATATCTTCCATTGGCGCACAGATACACAGGTACAAGCAGACGCAAGGGTTCGTTCAATTTTTATCCGGGGAAGATATATGCTTCAAGTAATCTTGCGCCGGGTTCTATGTGACATCTCGTTCAACACTTGATAATGGGGATAGGCATGAAAAAAATAGCACTGGCAACTTTGGCATCCTTGGGGATGTTATCGATGAATGCATACGCGGACTTTGATGCATACAATGGATTCACGTTAGCCTATGTCCAATCAACGCAGAATGGCACGAATAATTCTTCGACAGCGGTCACCATCATGAGGTCAGTGCGCACCCATGAACGCTTCGGTTATGAAATGCAATTTGGACTTTTCGGTGAAAGCGGCCCGTTCACCTCGAACGGCTTTGTGGATCTGGCCGCACTCGGCTTGTTGCCATTAAGCGATAGAGGCTTGAAGTTGTATGGCAGGATAGGCCTGAATGATGTTTACTCACGGGGTTCGCTTGGGTCAGCCAATAATATCGGGCTGACATACGGTGCAGGTTTTGAATATCCACGCGAAAATGGGCTTGTTCGCGTGGGCTTCCAGCACTTCAAGGTGGGCAACGGCACGTTGTCTCCATCGCTCAGCGCCAACCTGTTCACTTTGACATTGCTGCTAAAATAAGCCCCCATTGGGAACAGAATCACCAGCCCCCGCAAAGACAGGATCATCTCCTACAAGGAAGCAATCAAACCGTAGGTAAGGAGATCGAACCCGATGGCGCAACTGTTGCAAATAGCCAGGCTGGCCGGACTCCTGTCATTGGGGCTGCTCCTGCTCGGCATGTCCGGCTGGGGGGTGCTTGCCCTCTATTACTTCGACCACCTGAGTGCGGCCATGCGTACCGGTCTCGCTGTGGCGTTCGGCATCGCATCCATTGTTGTGCTGGTCGGGTTCGTACTGCCGCGCTGGCGCTGGCGTGCGTTCGCAGCTTACTTGGTGCTGTTCGCGCTGGTACTATCGTGGTGGAGCACGTTCGCGCCATCCAACGAGCGCGACTGGCAACCGGAGGGCGCGATCCTGCCCTATGCCACCATCGCTGGCGACATAGTCACGGTGCACAACATTCGCAACTTCGACTACCGCACCGAGACCGACTTTACACCAGCGTATTACGACAAGACATTCGACCTGCGCCAACTCGACTCGGCGGATCTGGTCGTCACCTACTGGATGGGACCGACGTTCGCCCACGTGTTCCTGAGTTTCGGTTTTGCCGGCAAGGATCATCTGGCGATCTCCATCGAGGCGCGCAAAGAGCGCAGCGAAAGCTACTCCACGTTGCAGGGATTCTTCCGGCAGTATGAGTTGCAATATGTCGTCGCGGATGAGCGCGACGTCATCCGCGTGCGCACCAACTATCGCCGCGACCCGCCCGAAGAAGTTCACCTGTACCGGCTGAAGGGCAAAGCGCAGGAAGGGCGGCGCCTGTTCCTCGAGCACCTGCACAAGATCAACTCACTCAAGGAACACGCCGAGTTCTACAACAGCCTGACCACCAATTGCACCAGCAATATCTGGATACATGAACGAGTCAATCCCGGACACGTGCAGTACTCCTGGAAAATACTGCTCAGCGGGCATGTTCCGGAGTATCTCTACGAATCCGGGGTACTCGACACCAGTCTGCCGTTCGCCGAGTTGCAGCGGCGCAGCCACATCAATGAGCTCGCCCAGGCTGCGGACAAGGCGGAGGATTTCTCGATGCGCATCCGTGCGATGCCGGTAACCGCAATGCCTGCTTCGGAAACAGGCCGCAACCCGGAAGGCAAGGCACAATAGGAGCGATGCCGGATAAGGACACTTTCGAGATGACGAGTTCAGGAAAATAATTCTGAACCCGACCCCAATGGCACTAACTTAAGCACAAAAAGTGCGGCATCGCGCAAATCATCCCCTCTCCCTCAGGGAGAGGTCTAGGGTGAGGGTGGGGTTGGAAATGGTATTTATCCCATCCCCACCCCAACCCTCCCCTTGAAGGGGAGGGAGTCCGCAATGTGAATGGCTTAAGTTAGTGCCATTCGATGCCGACTCTTTTAATTTGGTGACTACTGATTGACTTCCCCCTGCACAACTTTACAATCCCATCAAGAACCTCTGCTCTAGTAATATGGCTCAACGAGGTTGGCCTGCAGTGGTAACGCAATAGCAGCCATGACATTTCAGGAACCTCTGATTAAGTCCGTCACACCGCCCCGGCCTGCGCCGGGGTGACGACCAGGCCGGTGTCCAGTTGCTTGAAAATACTGGATTCCGGCCTTCGCCGGAATGACGAAACCAAGGTTAATCAGAGGTTCCTTCAATTCTGGGATTGGAAAATATATGCAAGCTCGAGAAGTCAAAACGATTGCGGATGCCATTGCGCTGGTAGAGGCGAGGCACCTGACCCATGTCAAGGTTGCGGTGTCGGACATCGACGGTATCTTGCGCGGCAAGTACATGTCGAAGGACAAATTCATTTCATCGCTAAAATCCGGGCTGTCGTTTTGCAATGTGGTGCTTGGTTGGGATTCGAACGACCAGCTGTATGACAACGTCAAATACACCGGTTGGCATACCGCCTATCCGGATGCCCAGGTCCGGTTGCTGCCGGACACCTGTCGCGACGTGCCGTTTGAGCCGGGCGCCGATGGCGACATGCTGTTTTTCCTCGGCGAATTCACAGGCGATGCCGAAGCGATCTGTCCGCGCGCGGTGTTCCGCCGTGTGCTCGAAAAGGCAGCAGCGATGGGCTTTGATGCCTACGCGGCACTCGAGTATGAGTTCTTCATGTTCAATGAAACGCCGGAGTCTGTGCGCGCCAAAGGCTACCGCGACTTGCAGACCTGGACGCCCGGCTATTTCGGCTATTCGACGCTGCGCAATTCGGTCAATGCCGAGTTTTATCATGAGCTGATACAGTTATGCGAGCGCATGGATATGCCGATCGAGGGCTTGCATACCGAGACCGGCCCCGGGGTGGTGGAAGCAGCGCTGACGGTGGACGAAGCGGGCGCAATGGCCGACAAGGCAATGTTGTTCAAGACCTTCGTCAAGGTGCTGGCGCAGCGCTATGGCTTGATGGCGACGTTCATGGCGAAATGGTCGCACGACTATCCGGGCCAGAGCGGGCATATCCATTTGTCCCTGCGTAACCGGAAAGATGATAGTTCAGCGTTTTACGATGCGAAGCAGCCACTCTCGATGAGCAAAACCCAGCGCCATTTCATGGCAGGTGTGCAGCGCCTGATGCCGGAATTCATGGCGCTGTATGCACAGACGGTCAACAGTTATTCGCGTCTGGTGCCCGGCTACTGGGCGCCACTGGACGCCACCTGGGGCGTTGAAAATCGCACCACCGCACTGCGGCTGATCTCCGGTTCGGAAAAATCGCAACGGGTCGAGGTTCGTATCGGCTCGGCCGATGCCAACCCGTATCTGGCCCTGGCGGCGGCGCTCGGCTCGGGGCTGGAAGGCATCGCGCAAGGCTGGGAACCGGAGCCTGTGGTGGAGGGCAACGCCTATACGCAAAAATTTTCTCAGAAGTTACAGCTGCCGAATACCTTGTGGGATTCTGCGCAACGGCTCAAGGCGTCGACGGCTGCACGCAGCCTGTTTGGCGACGCATTCGTCGAACACTATGCCGCGACCCGCGAATGGGAAGAGCGCCAGTTCCGCAGACATGTTACGGATTGGGAGTTGGCGCGCTATTTTGAAATCATATAAATGGTGCTTCTCTAAATCCAAACTCCGTCGCGATACTGCGTTGCTCAAGAATTTTATCGCTCAGGATGTTAAATTTATCCGAGTTTGACCATTAGAACCGAACCCCCTCCAGCTCCCCCTTGTCAGGGGGAGAACCGGTCAGCCCCTCCCCTGACAAGGGGAGGATGGGAGGGGTTTAAACCTAATGGACAATCTGGGTGTATACAGGCACCCTTGAGATACCTCCGAAAATAAAATATTTATAAAAAACCTACATGGCCAAAGAACTCATCACCATCAGTCCGATTGACGGCAGCATCGCTGTGCAGCGACCCTACGCTACCTCCGACGAGATCCAGGCCGCACTCACACGTGCGAAACAGGCGCAGCGCACCTGGCAGAGCACGCCGCTTGCCTCGCGTGCGGCGCTGGTGACGAGCGCAGTTGATGCATTGGTTGCACACAAGGATGCGATCGCCGAGGAGCTGACGCGCCAGATGGGCAGGCCGATCCGCCATACACCCGGAGAAGTGGATGGTTTCGAGGCGCGTGCGCGCCACATGATCGCGATTGCTCCAGAAGCTTTGGCCGATGTCGTGCCGACCGCCATCGAGGGCTACACGCGCTTTATCAAACGCACACCGGTCGGCGTGGTGCTGGTGGTGGCTCCGTGGAATTACCCGTTGCTGACCGCGGTCAATGCCATCGTGCCGGCGTTGCTGGCGGGCAATACCGTATTGCTCAAGCATTCGGCGCAAACGCCTCTGGTGGCCGAGCGATTCGCCGCAGCATTCCGCACAGCGGGTCTGCCGGACGGCGTGTTTCAGTATTTGCACACCACCCATGACGACACCAGCCGTATCATCCGTTCGCCCGAGGTGAATTTCGTTTGCTACACGGGTTCAGTCGCGGGTGGTGTCGCGATCGAAGAAGCGGCGGTTGGACGTTTCATCGGCGTCGGGTTGGAGCTCGGCGGCAACGATCCGGCCTATGTGCGAGCTGATGCCGATCTGACGCATGCGGTCGAGACGCTGGTCGACGGCGCATTTTTCAACTCCGGACAATCCTGCTGCGGGATACAACGTATCTATGTCCATCGATCCCTGTTCAAGGAATTCATTGCACAAGCAGTGGCGTTAACCAACCAGTACGTGCTCGGTGATCCGCTGGACCCGCAGACCACGCTCGGGCCGGTGGTCACCACCCGTGCTGCCGCCGATATCCGCGCCATCGTCGCCGAAGCGGTCGGCAAAGGCGCAACCGGGCTGATCGATGCGCGTGCTTTTGCTATGAATAAAGCGGGTACTCCGTATATGGCGCCGCAGATCCTGGTTGATGTTGACCACAGCATGAAAATAATGGCTGACGAATGTTTCGGCCCGGTTTGTGGTGTGATGCCGGTGGCCGATGATGACGAGGCGATCCGCTTGATGAACGACAGTCCCTACGGCCTCACCGCTGCGGTATTCACGCGCGATGTCGAGGCGGCACTGCGCATAGGCGACCGCATCGAAACCGGAACATGGTTCATGAACCGCTGCGATTATCTCGACCCGGCGCTGGCATGGACCGGGGTCAAGCATAGCGGACGGGGCGTCACTCTTTCCAGTATCGGCTTTGAACATCTTACGCGAGCGAAGTCGTATCATTTGAAGACTAAATTATCTTAATCCGAGTGTCCATTAGAACCCAAACCCCTCCCAATTGACCCCTCGCTACGCTCTCCCCTTGTCAGGGGAGGAG
>JBDTPM010000353.1:0-8741 GCA_039932695.1 Gallionella sp.
CCGGCTGCGCCGGTTGTCGATCTGGCCGAGGGCACGTTGCACAAGCCTGCACCCAAGCCGGGTGACAAGATAGTCAAGCCGGGCAAAAAGCCCAAGCCGGATGCCAAGAGCAGTCCGTGGGATGAAAAAGGGCACAAGAAGCGTACCCCAGTCAAAACTGGAGAAAAAACGGGAGTCTGGACCACCCCGGTGCGTGCGCCGCGCCATGACAAGCACTCCAAACATGCTGCGCCGGAAACCGCGCATGCATTTTCATTGCCGACCGAACCCGTAGTGCATGAAGTGGCTGTGCCGGAAACCATCACCGTCGCCGAATTGGCGCAGAAGATGGCTATCAAGGCCTCGGAGATCATCAAGGTGTTGATGAACATGGGTTCGATGGTGACCATCAACCAAGTGCTCGATCAGGAGACCGCGATGATCGTCGTCGAGGAGATGGGGCATATCGCCAAGGCGGCCAAACTGGACGACCCGGATGCATATCTGCTCGATGCTGCAGAGCAGCAGAATGTGTCGCTAGAACCCCGTGCGCCGGTCGTGACCGTGATGGGGCACGTCGATCACGGCAAGACCTCGTTGCTGGATTACATACGCCGCAGCCGCGTCGCATCAGGCGAAGCGGGCGGGATCACACAGCACATCGGCGCGTATCACGTCGATACCCCGCGCGGCATGATCACCTTCCTCGACACGCCGGGCCACGAGGCGTTCACCGCAATGCGAGCACGCGGCGCCAAAGCGACCGACATCGTGATCCTGGTGGTGGCCGCAGATGACGGCGTGATGCCGCAGACCAAGGAGGCCATTGCGCATGCCAGGGCCGCTAACGTTCCGCTGGTGGTGGCAATGACCAAGGTCGACAAGCCGGAAGCCAATGTCGAGCGCGTCAAACAGGAACTGGTCGCCGAAGGCGTGGTGCCGGAAGATTGGGGCGGCGATGCGATGTTCGTCGAGGTCTCTTCCAAGTCCGGACAGGGCATAGACAAATTGCTGGAAGGCGTACTGTTGCAGGCGGAAGTGCTGGAGCTGAAAGCGCCACGCACCACGCACGCCAAGGGACTGGTGATCGAGGCGCGTCTGGACAAGGGCAAAGGGCCCGTGGCTACCGTGCTGATCCAGTCCGGCACGATGAAGCGCGGAGATGCCGTGCTGGTCGGTTCGGTGTTCGGAAAAGTCCGAGCGATGCTGGATGAGAACGGCAAGGTGGTCAATGAAGCAGGCCCATCCATTCCGGTGGAGATACAGGGCTTGTCCGAAGTACCGGCTGCCGGTGAAGAACTGATGGTGTTGGCGGATGAAAAACGCGCTCGCGAGATCGCGCTGTTCAGGCAAGGCAAGTATCGCGGCGTAAAGCTAGCCAAGCAGCAGGCCGCCAAGCTGGAAAATATGTTCGATCAGATGGCGGAAGGCGAAGTGCGCACCCTCTCGCTGATCGTCAAAGCAGACGTGCAAGGTTCTGCCGAGGCGATCGCGCAATCGCTGCAGAAACTCTCCACCAACGAGGTCAAGGTCAATCTGATCCACGGCGGGGTGGGCGCGATCAGCGAGTCGGACATCAATCTGGCGCTGGCTTCCAAGGCGATCGTGATCGGCTTCAACACCCGCGCCGATGCGGCCGCACGCAAGCTCGCCGAAGCATCCGGCGTCGACATACGCTACTACAACATCATCTACGCGATGGTGGACGAGATCAAGGCCGCATTGTCCGGCATGCTGGCCCCGGAGAAACGGGAAAGCATCATGGGCATGGTCGAGGTACGCCAGGTGTTCACCGTTTCCAAGGTCGGCACGATCGCAGGTTGTTATGTGCTGGAAGGCATGATCAAGCGCGGCGCGAAAGTGCGCGTGCTGCGCGACAACGTGGTGATACACGATGGCGAGCTCGATTCTCTGAAACGCTTCAAGGATGACGTGAAGGAAGTGAAGAGCAATTTCGAGTGCGGCCTGTCGGTGAAGAGCTTCAACGATCTGCAGGTGGGCGACAAGCTCGAGGCCTACGAGATCATCGAAGTGGCGCGCGCTTTGTAGTTTAGAAATTGTTGTGCATTCTAGAAATTCGTTTTACGGGATGAAACGCAAGAAGCCGCGCAGAGAATGACGTGGCATATCATGATGGATAGACAAGGAATGAGCGAGCACGCGACGCAGCGGTTCGCCCGTAAAATGGATTTATAGATTGCACATGGCTAACTTTGCAAGAACCGATCGCATCGCCCAGCAGATCCAGCGCGAGATAGCGGAGTTGGTGCGGCTACAGATCAATGATCCGCGCGTGCGATTGGTGACCATCACCGGCGTGGAAGTGGCCGGCGATTATTCACATGCCAAGATATTCTTCACCCGCCTGGATGGCAAACACGCCGAAGCCCAACAAGGCCTGGATCATGCCAGCGGATTTCTGCGCAGGCAGCTGGCGCATAGCATCAAGTTGCGCGTCATGCCGCAACTGCATTTCGTGTATGACGCGTCGGTTGAGCGCGGCAGCCATTTGTCACAACTGATCGATCAAGCTGTGGCCAGCGATAAAAGCATAACCCCTCCCGACCTCCCCTTGTCAGGGGAGGAGCTGGTGGCCTCCCCTGACAAGGGGAGGTCGGGAGGGGTTTAGTGCGGCCTGCAACGAAGTAGTATGGCCCGCCTGACACGCCCTTTGGACGGGGTCTTTCTGTTCGATAAACCGCTGGAATTAAGCTCCAACACCGCGCTGCAAAAAGTCCGCCGCCTGTTCCAGGCAGAGAAGGCCGGGCATACCGGCACGCTCGATCCGCTCGCCACCGGCCTGCTGCCGATCTGTTTCGGTGAGGCCACCAAATTTTCCATGGCTTTGCTGGATGCCGATAAAACCTATCGTGCCTTGGTGCGCCTCGGACAAACCACCACCACCGGCGATGCAGAAGGTGACATCATCGCCGAGCGTCCGGTTGAGGTCGGGCAGGCCGATATCGATGCTGTGCTGGCAAGGTTTCGCGGCGCTATCCAGCAACTCCCGCCGATGCACAGCGCGCTCAAGCACCAGGGTAAGCCGCTCTACGAATACATCCGCAAAGGCGAAACCATAGAACGCGAACTGCGCAACGTGGTGATACACGAACTGTCGCTGAATTCATTTTCCGGCAACGAGATGGACATCACCGTGCGCTGCAGCAAGGGAACCTATATACGCACACTCGCCGAAGACATCGGTGAGGCACTTGGCTGCGGCGCGCATCTGATCGGCCTGCGCCGCACCGCGATCGCCCATTTCGATCTGCGCGACAGTCATGGTTGGCAGCAACTGGAGGCGATGAACGAGGCCGAGCGCGATTCATGCATACTGCCAATCGAGTTCCTGATGCCCGGTTTGCCCATGCTGCAACTGGATGAGGTACAGATCAAGCGCCTCGCGCAAGGGCAACGCCTGGCACTGGAAACCGGCTTGTCCGATGGCAGGGTCAGACTGCACGGTCCGCAGGGGTTCATCGGGGTAGGGCTGCTACAAGGGCGTCGCCTCGCCCCTGACAGGCTGTTGTCCGGGATCGCAAAACAGGCTGCGAGGATCGATCTGACTGAAAATCCCGAGGCTGGACAATAGCTACGTTCGCAGCAGCAATGTGGCAGTCTTGCCGAATCTTTTCAGTGTGCTGGAACGGAATGGATTATGGTATCGTTGTGCGTGTCTGACCATCCTTGGCCGTTCAGGCGGCTCCGGGGCTGACCAAGCTCGCATCCTGCACATACTTTTCGTCGCTTTTATGAATGCTTTAGCTTCATCCTCGAGATCAAGCCGACTTGCTGTCTACGCGATGGCCAGCGCCGTTTTCGCGATACTGTTCCTGTTCCACATATATCCGATCGGCCTCGGCGATGTGTACTGGCATCTTAACGGCGGACGCTGGATATGGGAGCACGGCGCATTGCCGGACAGCGACCCATTCACCTTTACTTTCGGCGACAACCTTGATGTGCGCCAACGTTTGATATTGCAGGGTTACTGGCTGGCGCAATTATTGTTCTTTGCAGTTTATGCCGCCTTCGGTCCGTGGGGGTTGGTGATACTCAAGGCCGCGTTGTTCGTAACACTCTACTGGTTGGTGTGGCGCACGATGCTAAGGGCGCGTGTCGAACCATTGTTGGGTCTGCTGGTTGTAGTCACCTTGCCGTGGCTGCTGTACCGCTATGACGAATTGCGCCCGCAGATATTCTCATTTATCGGCGTGGTGCTCGTGTACATGAATCTGAGCGCTGCGCTTGAGAATCTGCGCAACGGGGTTGAGCATCCGCGTGCTTTGTTCGCTTTGCCTTTCATCATGCTGTTGTGGGCCAATTTGCACCCTGGATACATCCTGGGTTGGGTGGTCATCATTGTGATGCTGGCAGGCGCGGCATTCGATCGGTGGCGCGGCATCAATGCACTGGAGCGCCCAGCGTTGCGGCGATTATTCATCTGGTGCGGCTTGGCAGTGTTCGCCTCGCTGACCAATCCGCTTGCCGATGCACTAATCGGGACCATGGGTGCACTGCATAGCCCGTTTACGAGCGAGATCGACGAATTCCTGCCGCTTGCCGATTATGCTCGCATGTATCAACAGCCATTCCTGTTCTACGGCGTACTAGGCCTCGCGCTGGTGACCCTGGTTGTGTTGATACGGCGCCGGCAGCATACCGATCCCGCACATGCGTTCCTTTTCATCGGCTTTGCTGCCGCCGGTTTTTCTGCGTTTCGCTACATGATCTTTTTTGTATTGATGGCACTCGTCATCGTCATGCCGCACATCTCGGCACTGTCGGAACGTTATATCAGCAGAAGGCGGTCTTTGCTGTTTGCGTTGTTGCTCGTGGCGATGGCCGGTGTGGGCTATCTGACTTTCCAGCACGGTGCATGGAAGTTGGGAGCTGTGGAAACCGCCTATGTGCCGGAGCGTGCTGCCGAATTCGTTCTCACCCGGCATCCGCCCGCGCCGCTGTTCAATGCCTACGAATACGGCGGATACCTGGGATGGCGATTGACGCCTGAATATCGAATGTTCGTCGATCAGCGCTGTCTGGATTATGGCGTGCAAAACGACTACCAAACGGCGCGGGGCGGACATTACCGGGCAGTATTCGAAAAATATGGTGTGAACAGCGTGGTGTTTTACCTGTTTACCCCGCTGGTCAACAGTATCCCCGAAGTCACGCTTTATCTGCTGATGGATGAGCAATGGGATCTGGTCTACGTCGACAGGCTTGCCGTGGTGCTGGTCCGGCGCGACCTGAACACCCTGCATGTTATCGACAAGGCGCCACTGCTGGATTATCTGCAAAAGGTGCTGGAGAGAACTCTTGCTGCCACACCCGGCGATACGCAGGCGCATGTCCAATACGGGCGCGTATTGATGTATCGCGGAAATGTAGCCGGCGCGCAACAGCACTTCAGTACCGCGCTACAGATAAACCCTCAGCTCCGGGCGGCGCGACTTTATCTGGATGCAATGGAACGCCAGAAGAAATAGGGAGTGCAAGAAACCCTGGCAAACCCTGTCCTGACGCCATGTCCGCACTCTGGATGCAAAACGCCCTGATTGTCCTATTTGATATAGGGTAGTATTGTAAAAAGCAAGTTTATAGGTGAAAAGTATGCATTGGCGTCCGATGTTGATCTGTTTCGTGGCCTTGTTACTGCAAAGCTGTGCCCAGTTTAAGCATAAAGAGCCTATCGCGGCACCAAAAGCGGCTGCCATGCAGGTAGTTATCCTGGTCAGCGAAGATATCCCCGCATATAGCGAAGTGGCCAAGGCGCTCGCCAAGCGGTTGGGGCAACGCGGCAGCGTTCGTTATTTGAGTGAGAGTCAGGTCGAGAACATCAAGATGCTCTCGGAATACAAGAACGATGAGCACAAGCAGTTCGTGAGCATCGGCCTGAATGCCTCGGCTGCCGCAAAATCGTTGACAAACAGGCAAGTGGTCTTCTGTCAGGTGTTCAATTATCAGGATTACGGGCTCCTTTCAGCCAAGCATAAGGGGGTGAGCATGATGCCCTCGATGTCCAAGACCTTCAGCACATGGCGGGCTCTCGCCCCAAACACCACTGATATCGGCGTGATCAGCGGACCTGGTTTCGAGGACATGATACAAACTGCCAAGGCCACAGCAAAAAGTTTTGGCATAATTCTGCATCACGAAATGGTGAATTCCGACAAAGAGTTTCAATATGCCTATAAACAGATGGCCGGCAAGGTGCAGGGCTATTGGCTGCTCCCGGACAACCGTGTATTGAGCGGCAACATTTTGCGCGACGTGATGACTTTCAGTGTGCACAACAGCAAGCAGGTCGCGGTATTCAGTGAAGAGTTGCTCAATCTCGGCGGCTTGTTCAGCACCATCAGTGATGATCAGGATATCGCGCAACAGGTACTGAACCGGCTGGAACAGGCACAAAACAAAGAGACGATCCCCGGTCCGGATATTGTCTATCTTGATGATATGAATCTGCGCATCAACTCAGTGATGGCGCAGCGATTCGATCTTACAATACCCGAGCAATACAGGAAGTACGCGAATGCCCCTTAGCTATGCCCGATTGCGTGCCAATGCAATAGCACTGCTGAACCGTTTGCGGAGGATGCTGGCGGGTATCGAGTTGCGGGAAATCTCCCAGGCCATCGCCATGCGTTACGCCCATAAAGGTCCCGGGAGTTTGGCTAACCGCATTCTGCTATTGCAATTCGTCTGGGCATTCTTCATCTACGTACTGGTCATCGCGGCGCTCTGGTTCGCCACCATTCTGGTCATCGAGAGCAGTGTTCGTCATCAGGGAGAAGCCTGGATCGCCAAGCTGGATGAGCTCGGTATCCCGATCTATGCCACGGACGATCCGGCTCGGCTGAAATCGGCCATCAGCTACCTTCGTAATTTTCCCGAGATCGAGCTTGCGCAATACATGGATGATTCGGGAACGGAAGTAATCGCCGAATACAGGCGCAAGGGTAGTGCAATAAAAAGTATCGCTCCGCTGAATGACGGCAGCATCAAGCAACTCGGCAGAACTGATGTAGAACGCAAGACCTTTCTGTTCGATAAAATCGGCGGTTCTCAGATGCGTATCAGCGCGCCGATCTGGGTCAAGTCGATATCCAACGATGGCATGATCGACTACAGTTTGGACAAGAAGTCCGGAGAGAAGGTGGAGACCATCGGGTTCATCGATATCGTGATGGACTATAGCAAGATAACGGCGGATCTGAATCGCAATTTGATCTACGCCAGCATGCTCATCGCCGTGATGATGTTCGTCGCGACTCTTGTTGCGCGCATCATGGTGCGCTGGGCCCTCATGCCTTTGTCCGAACTTGAGGAGCCGTTGACACGTTTGGCCAACGGTGAGACCGATGTCAACGTGAACAGTAGCGGTGACAAAGAGATCGCACGTATCGGCATCGCGTTGAACACCACCATCAGTGCTTTGAAGGAGCGTGATGAGGCCTTGCGCCAGCTGGCCAATCATGACGCACTTACCGGGCTGTTCAATCGCAATTATTTTGTTCAGCGGCTGGAGCATGAAGTCGGCAGAGTCGCGCGGGGCGGTGGCGGTGGCGCACTGTTTTTTTTCGATCTAGACCGTTTCAAATATATCAATGACACCTATGGACATGCCGCAGGCGACCGGCTGCTGGTCGAGATCGCCAATCTGCTGAAACAGCGCATACGCGAAAACGATCTGGTTGCCCGTTTTGGCGGTGACGAATTCACATTGCTGGCCTATAACGCCGGCCCAAAAGATGTTCAGGAAATCGCCGAGGCATTCATCGCTCTGATGCAAGCATTCACCTTCTATGAAGCGGGTGACATGCAGAAAATCAACTTCAGCATCGGCATCACCTTCATCGACGATGGCAGCCGTACCGCGCATGAGTATCTCAAGGAGGCGGATGCCGCCGTTCATCAAGCCAAGGCCCGTGGGCGGAATGGATTCAGCATCTTTGCGCGCGACACGCAAAGCAGTTCCGCGGAAACCGGGATCGGCTGGCATGACCGGTTGCAGGAAGCGTTGCAGAAGAATCAGGCTATACTTTATTATCAGCCGTTGCTCGGATTGAAAAATCAGCGCGAATATATACACGAAGTGCTTTTGCGTCTGCCGGATATCGGGCAAAAGGTGATCACGCCGGCTGCTTTCATGTCGGCGGCAGAGCGCTTCGGGCTGATGTCAGAGTTCGATTCTCAAGTGATCAAAAAGGCGGCGCTGGTATTGGCTGATCTGAAAAATCCGCAGGCGGTACTTTCGTTGAACCTTTCCGAGCAGTTCTTCGCGAAACACAACATTCCGGAGTTCCTCGAGGAAATCGTCAGCGCTCACCATATCGCGCCTAAGCAGATCATATTCGAGCTGTCCGAACGCTACATCGTGCGTAATCTGGAAAAACTGCGATCGATGCTTGCTGTGCTCACTCAACGCGGATACCGTTTTGCCATTGATGATTTCGGGTCGGGTTTTGGCTCGTTTAATTACATCAAGGACTTTCCGGTACATTTTCTGAAGATCGATGGCGCATCGATCGAGCATATCATAGTGGACGGCATCGCCAAGGTCACCGTTCGCGCCATCGTGGAAGTGGCTGCCGAATTGAACATGCAGACCATCGCAAAATGTGTGACCGATGAAGCGAGCGTCACTTTATTGCGGGAACTCGGAGTCGATTTTGCACAGGGGAATCATATTGCTATCCCTTCACCGCAGATTAGCGGCCCCATTCGAGCGACAAAGAGGCCGAATAATAAAAAAT
>JBDTPM010000354.1:0-1677 GCA_039932695.1 Gallionella sp.
CTTGGTCGCTATTGACCAAGCCCTTTCTGTTCATCTGGTACTACTACACACGGCATATGTTTGGAAAAGTCCACGCAAGTTGTCCCAGTTGTAACCAATAAAAGGAAATCAAAATGAAAGTATCACAGGGTTTTAAATTGATCGGCGTTTCGATGCTATTGCTTGTTGGGCTTAGCGCATGCAACAAGCCGGGGCCTGCCGAGACGGCTGGCAAGAACATAGACCAGGCAGCCGAAAAAGTGGGTGAAAGAATGGGTGAGCAAGGCGCGAAAGCCGGTGTAGCAATCGATGATGCTGCGATCACCACCAAGGTCAAGGCAGCCATTTTTGCCGAGCCCGGTCTCAAGACACTGCAGATCAGTGTCGATACCATAAAAGGCGTGGTGACATTAAGCGGCTCGGTCGATTCAAGTTCGAATAGCAGCAGGGCCAAAGAACTGGCGAGTGCGGTGAACGGCGTAAAAGACGTTGAAAACCGGCTGGCCGTAAAGTCTAAATAAATGAGATTAGACCACCCTGCCGCAAGCAGCGGGGTATTGGCAGGGTGGATAAAAACGCCGAAGGTGTGTATCCGCCGTCTTTTGGTGGATTCGCGACGCGCTTAATCCACCCTACATAAAACACTCCTGCTCTCCCCCGTCGGGAGAGATGGATCGTGGATAGCAATGCGATGTTTGCGTTGATCACTTAAGGAGCAGACCATGGAAATCAAAGACGCGTATAAACAAAAAATGGCGGCACAACTGAAAGAATGGGGTGCACAGATCGATCTGTTGGAAGCCAAGGCAGCGAACGCCAGCGCTGACGTGAAGCTCAAGCATGCCCAGCAACTTCAAGAGTTGCGCGCCAAACAGCGTGCGGCATCCGAGAAGATGAAGGAACTGGGCAAGGCCAGCGGCGAGGCTTGGGAACAGATCAAAAAAACAGCCGACAAGATCTGGGATGACCTGAAAACCGGAGTAGCCGACGCACATTCCAAATTCAAGTGAGAGATAGACTGGTGACGCTACCCGGATCGTCTGCAACCACAGAAACAATTATTGGGTTCTAAAATTTCACGACACACATGCCGTCATTCCCGCGGTGTCAATTCCACATCTGCTTTAGCGGATAGTGGATTGCCTACCTTTGGTGAAGGCGGGAATCCAGTGGGCTAAATCACCCCGCCGCAAGCGGCGGGGAATTGAACCCGCAAAGATTCAACTTGTGATTCCCCGCGGTCTTGCTGCGGGGATATGCCCGCTCCTTCCCCTTCAGAGAGGGAGAGCGTAGCGAAGGGGTTGTGGGATGAGGGTGGGGTTTCCGCAGTCAAACGTAAACTTCCACTTAATACCCCGCGGCCTTGCCGCAGGGTTGTTTATTCAGGCTGCATCGACTCGGTCACATCCTTGCCGATCCCGCGGTAGCCGGTAAAGCGCCCGGAAGCGTCGAACATCGGTTCCCCGCTCACCATCAGATATTTCCGCGTGCCGTCGGAACTGGTGCGGCTGTAGACGAAATCCAGGAACGGACGTCGGGCGGCCAGGTTCGCCATGAGTTTCTCCCGTTCGGCCTCATCCCAGTGCACCCCTTGATCGTCCCTGGTTATTTCAAGCTCGCCGTCGACCCGGATGCCGAGCATTTCATGCACCGGTCCCGAGATCTTGGTGAAATGCCCGCTCTCGTCCTGTTCCCAAT
>JBDTPM010000355.1:0-7668 GCA_039932695.1 Gallionella sp.
CTTGCGACTGATCGAGGCGGCGCACAGGGGAAGGAAAAACAAAAACAAAAACAAAAACAAAAACAAAAACAAAAAACGAAACGTATGGTGGGCAACTTGTTGTCCACCATAGGAAGTTTGATAATCAAATCAATTCGACTCCGTTACATTGGAACCGTTAGTAGTCGCAAGTGCATGGGTACATCAACGCTCAAGGATGGAATACTTATGTTTACTGTTATAGATTTGCATCACCGCGATGCAATTAGATGGGCAGTTGGTACGCCCGAAGGAAAACGGAGTGCGACTTGGCGGTTGTGGGGTGATATCAAAGGTGATATTTACCTCGCGATGCGCACACTTGGGCACGTATTTAAGTTGAGTATTCATAAAGATCGTCGTTGCTATGTAGGATTTGCTAGTGCGGAAGCAAAGGAACACTTCGGTGCAGAATCAAGATATTTGGCGCAATGGTCGCTTCCTGAAGAAGAAGTTGTGAGAGCCTATTCAGTAATTATTCCCAACAGCGAACTCGATAACCTTCAAGAAAAAAATAAAGATCCAATGGTTTGGATACCAGCTCCTGGTGAAGGTAGGGCAATTATGATTTCCATTTTCATCGGAAATCCTGATAAATCGTTAATTTGGGAGGGGCCTGAGAAAAACGGCTATCTACTTGGCACGGTTAATTCTGAAACCAGGTTCACATGGGTTGCATATCAATCGATAGACATTGGTGTGTATACACAGTTAATTGAGGAATCCCGTTCTAGAATACAGCGCACGAAGACTGAGCAATTTGACAAGTTAGAAGAAGGCTCACGCTTGGTGCTCAATGGTTGTGGCGAAAACAATGCCGATCATTTTTCCATCGAATTGAATGCCTTAAGTAACATTGGGATGGAGGCGAGTTAATGCCGCCCCTGCGGGGTACCCTCGATCAGCCGCAAGCAAGCGGGGGCGATTTCTTTGGGTTACCTTTCTTGGCAAGACAAGAAAAGTGACTAGCTGCCAGGCTACCCCCGACAAACTCTCCTCAACGCCAGCGCAACCCCTTCGCTACAATCTAAATCTTCCTGACAAACACCTTCGACTTCCGTTGCCAGTTATACAGCGACTTCTTCTGTGCAGGCAGCGCGGAGACGTCGCTCTCGACAAAGCCGCGCTCGATGAACCAGTGGGCTGTACGTGTAGTGAGTACGAACAGTTTTTTCATCTTTTGCGACTTGGCGATGTCTATCATGTGATTGAGGATGGCTTCGCCGTAGCCGCGGTCGCGGCTCTGCGCCTCGACTGCGAGGCAGGCGAGTTCGGCGGCGGCTTCGTCCGGGAACGGGTAGAGCGCGGCGCAGCCGAGGATGCGGTGGTCGTGTTCCAGCACCACGAAGCGGGCGACTTCGCGCTCCAGCAGTTCCCTCGAACGCCGCACCAGGATGCCGCTTTCTTCCAGCGGGCGCAGCAGTTCGAGGATGCCGCCGATGTCTTCTATCGTGGCGTCGCGCAGTGTGTTGAGCGTACTCTCGACCACCATCGTGCCGATGCCTTCGTCGCTGAACAGTTCCTGTAACACCGCGCCGTCGGTGTGGCGGCTGATCAAATGGGTGCGTGCCACCCCGGCTTCGCAGGCGCGTATCGCGCAGGGCAGGAACAGGCTGACGTCGTCGGGCTGTTTGCGTTTGGTGGACGTCAATACGTCCTGTGCCTGTTCGATGGTGAGCTCCTTGAGCAGCTTGCCCTTCTTGTCATGCACGCCGTCGGTGTCCATCAGGAACATCAGTTTGTCGGCATCCAGCGCGATCGCGGTGGCGGTGGCGACATCTTCCAGCGTGACGTTGAACACCTCGCCGGTGGGCGAATAGCCGAGCGGCGAGAGCAGCACGACCTCGCCGAATTCCATGCGGTCGTTCAGCGCGGCGACATCCACCTTGCGCACGCTGCCGGTGTGCATCAGATCCACACCGTGGATGACGCCGATCGGTTGCGCGGTGATGAAGTTGCCGCCCGCGACGCGGATGTCGGCATTGGCCATCGGCGAATTCGCCAGCCCCATCGACAGCAGCGCCTCGATCTCGACGCGCACCCGCCCGACGGCTTCCTTGACGCATTGCATGGTCTCGGCATCAGTCAGCCGTATGCCGTGATGGTAGGTTCCTTCCAGTTTGTTTTTTGCCAGATGCTGCTCGATCTGAGGGCGAGCTCCGTGCACCAGCACCAAGCGGATGCCGAGGCTGGCGAGCAGGTTGAAGTCATGGGTCAGCTCGACGAACTTGCCGTCCGCGACCACTTCGCCGCCAAACGCAATCACGAAGGTGCGTCCGCGGAACGCATTGATGTACGGCGCGACGGAACGGAACCAGGCAACGAAATCGGCGGAGGTGGTGATCGGCATTTGTATACCTCTATTATTGATCTTTACTTAATTTGTGGCTGCTATCATTCCCGTCTGCGCGGGAGTGACGTGGCAATTATTTTTTCCCCAATTCAATTCTGGATGAAGATGCGCTGTTTTCAAACCAGATTATCCTTTTGCGAAATGTACCCCAACTCCCTCTGGCTCCCCCTTGTCAGGGGGAGAACTGAACCTGCTCCTCCCCTGACAAGGGGAGGTTGGGAGGGGTTTAGGGGCTATCGGACGATCCGGGCTCACACTGTAAACCCTCAATCACTGTGCGCATCATGCCGCGCTAAGACTCATCTAGCAACTGTCCGGCGATTGCCCAGTTTTCATCCGGCAGTTCATCGAAAGCGATGTAAGTGTAAGACTTCGGCTTGAGCGCGATGCGCTCCAGAGTGTCGGTGATCTCGGCGGCGATCTTGGCTTTTTGATCGCGGGTCAAGCTGCCGGCGATGCGGATGTTGACGTAAGGCATATCTTTATTCTCCTTGTAAGATAAATCCAAATTGCTCTGGGTGAAGTAGGTATAAGGCGCAATAAACCCCTCCCAGCCTCCCCTTGTCAGGGGGAGAGCCGCTCTGCTCCTCCCCTGACAAGGGGGAGCTGGAGGGGGTTTGAATCTAACTAAAATCCCCCCACAACGTCTGCAATGCGGCCAATCCGGCGATCGCGGCAGTCTCGGTGCGCAGCACGCGCGCGCCCATTCGTATCGGGACAAATCCGCAGCGCAGCGCGCTGTCGCTTTCCGCCTGGGTAAAGCCGCCTTCCGCGCCGATCAGCAACGCGACGCGTCCCGGCGGTTTGGCCTGTGCATTTAATGAAGTCGCGCCTAGCGGCAGCAGGATGAATTTGGCATCGGACATCTTCTGCATCTGCTGCAGCCACACCATGATGTCCAGCGGGGCGCTTATCTGCGGCAGCTTGTTGCGCCCGCATTGTTCGCAGGCGGAGATCGCGACCTGCTGCCAATGTTCAAGCCGCTTGACGGTGCGCTCGGCGTTCAGTCTGGCCACGCTGCGCTCGGTGTCCAGCGGCTGGATCTCGGTGACACCCAGTTCGGTGGATTTCTGTATCACCCAGTCCATCTTCTCGCTGCTTGCCATGGCTTGCGCCAGCAACACTTGCAACGGTGACTCACGGTCGTTGTCGACCGCGATGATATTGCCCACGACGACGCGCTTGCCGCCTGATTCAGCGATCACGCCGTGGCGTTCGTTGCCTTGGCCGTCGAAGATCTGCACTGCGTCGCCTTCGCGCAATCTCAGCACGCGCGAGGCATGGTGAGCCGCATCCGGCGGCAGATCGAACGAGCCGTTGAGAGGTAATGGCGAAGAGCAATAAAAGCGCGGCATGGTTTGGCGCGGTGAAGTAGGGATGTCGACGTGATAATATAACGGCTTCGAAGATATTGTCAGGAATATGAAATGGTCAGTCTGCAACCACCCATCTGTGATTTCGGATGGAAAGCCCGTGATTTCGATCTGCCCGGTGTGGACGGCAAGCGCTATAACCTGGACTATGCGCGCGGCAAGAACGGCCTGCTGGTGATGTTCATCTGTAACCACTGTCCTTACGTGAAGTCGATCCGCGATCGCATCGTGCGCGACACGCGCGAGCTGCAACAGCACGGCATCAACAGCATCGCGATCATGTCCAACGACCCGGGCGAATATGCGGAAGATTCCTTCGACAACATGAAGCTGATCGCGCAGCAGTACAACTATCCTTTCCCCTACGTGTGGGACGAGACCCAGCAGATCGCCAAGGATTATGGCGCGGTCTGCACGCCGGATTTCTTCGGCTTCAATGCCAAGCTGGAACTGCAATACCGCGGCCGGCTGGATGCGTCGCGCAAGGAGGCTGTCGCCGATGCGCCGCGCGATCTGTTCAATGCGATGCTGGGAGTGGCACGAACCGGGCAGGGGCCGCGCGAGCAGATCGCCAGCATGGGCTGTTCCATAAAGTGGAAGTCATAATGAACACTGTAGCCAATAGCGGAAAGCATCTGGCGGCTTCCGGCATGGGCGCGCTGCTCAAGGCGGTGATCGCGGCGGTCAAGCTGGTGTCGGCGGAAGAGATCATGCCGCGATATCTCAAGGTATCGCATCAGCACAAGAGCGATGGCAGCCTGTGCACCGAGGCAGACCTTGCCGCGCAGAGCGCGCTGACCAGAAAACTGCAGGCTATCCTCAACGTGCCGGTGCTGGGCGAAGAGATGTCCACGGCCGAGCAGCACGAACTATGGAAGGCCGGCCATGAGGGCTTGTGGTGCATAGACCCGATCGACGGGACATCCAATTTTGTGCGCGGCCTGCCGTATTTCGCGGTGTCTGTCGCGCTGGTGCGCGCAGGCGAGAGCGTGCTGGGTGTGGTGTATGACCCGGTGGCAAACGAGATGTTTGCCGCAGAGCGTGATCGCGGCGCATTCCTGAATGGCGAAAAGCTGGTCGGTCGCGAATCAGTGGGCGAGATGGCGCATGCTCTGGCCTGTGTGGATATGAAGCGGCTCAAGAAGAAGCTGGTCACGCGACTGGCGACCGATCCGCCGTATTCCTCGCAGCGCGACTTTGGCGCGAGCGCGCTGGACTGGTGCTACACCGCCGCAGGCCGCTTTGACATGTATCTGCATGGCGGACAGAAGCTCTGGGATTATGCCGCCGGTTCGTTGATCCTGTCGGAGTCGGGTGGCCACTCCTGTTGCATCGAGAGCGATGTATTCGCCGAATGCGACATCTGGCAGCGCTCGGTGATCGCCGCGCGCGATGAAAGTCTGTTCAGGGATTGGAAAAACTGGATACGTGAGCAGCAGTGATTTACCGGTAGTGCAGCCAGGGAGGCCGCGTGAAAATATTGATACTCGGAGCCGGACAGGTCGGCTCGACAGTGGCGGAAAGTCTCGTCGGCGAAGCCAATGACATCACCGTGGTGGACACTGATGCCGAGAAGCTGCGCCAATTGCAGGACAGGCTGGATCTGCGCACCCTGACCGGCAATGCGGCGCATCCCTCGATACTCGAGCAGGCCGGCATCGCCGACACCGACATCCTGCTGGCGGTGACGCAAAGCGACGAGGTCAACATGGTGGCGTGCAAGCTGGCCGCCAGCCTTTACAACACCCCGACGCGCATCGCCCGGATACGCTCCTCGGATTATCTGGAGCGTCGGGAAGTGTTCAGCACCGACAATTTCTGCGTGGATTTTTCGATCTGCCCTGAGCAGATCCTCACCGACTACATCGTCAAGCTGATCGAGTTTCCGGAGGCTTTGCAAGTTCTCGAATTCGCCTCCGGAAAAGTGTCACTGGTGGCGGTGCGAGCCGTCGATGGCGGACCGCTGGTCGGCCGCCCGCTGCGCTTTTTGCGTACCGATATGCCGCAGATCGACACGCGCGTAGCGGCAATCTTCCGCCAGGATCGTTCGATCAACATGAACGGGGACACCGTGGTGGAGGCGGGAGATGAAGTGTTCTTCATCGCCGCGACCGAGCATATCCGCAACGTGATGCTGGAGTTGCGGCGCATGGACAGGCCCGCCAAGCGGATCATGATAGTCGGCGGCGGCAACATCGGGCGGCGCCTGGCCAAGACGCTGGAGCACAGTTATCAGGTCAAATTGATCGAATTCAACAAAAAAGCCTGTGCGAGCCTTGCCGCTGATCTGACCAATACGCTGATACTCAACGGTGACGGCACGGATGAGATACTGATGCAGCAGGAGAACGTCAGAGAGGTGGACGTGTTCTGCGCGCTCACCAACGATGACGAGAACAACATCATGTCATCGCTGCTCGCCAAGCAGGGCGGCGCGCGCAAGGTGATCGCGCTGATCAACCGCAGCGCTTATGTCGGCCTGGTGCAGGGGGGCAAGATCGATATCGCCCTTTCGCCGGCGCAAGTGACGATAGGCTCATTGCTGGCCTATGTGCGCCAGGGGGATGTGGTGGCGGTGCATTCTTTGCGGCGCGGTGCGGCGGAAGCATTGGAGCTGGTGGCTCATGGCGATCGTCAATCCTCCAAGGTGGTGGGACGGCGTATCGAAGAGATCGACTCACCAAGAGGCGCGACCATAGGCGCCATCATCCGCGGCGAGCAGGTCATCATCGCCCACCATGATACGTTGATCGAGTCTGAGGATCACGTCATCGTATTCGTCAACGACAAGAGCATGGTGCGCAAGGTCGAACGACTGTTCCAGGTCAGCCTCGGGTTCTTCTGATGCAACGCGCTTTTACCGTCATCCATGCTTTGGGACTGATGCTGGTGGTGTTCAGTGTTGCCTACCTGCTTCCTGTCGTTGCATCGCTTGTTTATGATGATGGTGCGCTGATCGATTTCTTGCTGGGCATGGTATGGACCTCGTCCATCGGGTTGATGATGTGGTTGCTCACGCGCCGCTACAAAGGCGAACTTTCGATACGGCACGGTTATCTGCTGGTGGTGGGAATGTGGACGGCGATGCCTGCCGTGGCGACCTTGCCGCTGTTGCTGATGTTGCCGGGATTGTCGTTCACCGACGCCTATTTTGAAACCATGTCAGGACTGACGACAACCGGCGCGACCGTACTGACCGGACTCGACAATTTGCCACAAGCGATCAATGTATGGCGCCATGAACTGAACTGGCTGGGCGGCTTGGGAATCATCGTGCTGGCGGTGGCGGTACTGCCGCTGCTGGGCATCGGCGGACGGCAGCTGTTCAAGGCGGAGACGCCGGGACCGATGAAGGAAGCCGCGCTGACACCGCGCATCGCCGAAACGGCGCGCAATTTGTGGATGGTCTATTTCAGTATCACCGTGGCCTGCATCGTTTCGCTGAAATGGGCAGGGATGAACTGGCTGGATGCGATCTGTCATGCATTCTCGGCAATGGGTTTGGGCGGCTTCTCCACCCATGACAAGAGCGTCGGCTATTTTGATTCGCCGCTGATCGAATTCGTGATGATCGTGTTCATGCTGATTGCCGTGGTCAATTTCGCCACGCATTTTCTGGCCTGGCGCGGTAAATCGTTGAAGGTGTATCTGCGCGATGCCGAGGCGGTGGCGTCAGTGGCGCTGATCCTGACAAGTTGTGTCGGCATCGCCTGGTTCCTGTGGTGGCAGGGCGTTTATCCGGTTTTCTGGACGGCGTTGCGCCATGCCAGTTTCAATCTGGTTTCGATCGCCACCAGCTCCGGTTATACCAGCGTCGATTATGCGCAATGGCCGATCTTCGCGCCACTGTGGATGATGTTCCTGACAGCGATCGCGGCGTGTGCCGGTTCCACCGGCGGCGGCATCAAGATGATCCGCACGCTG
>JBDTPM010000356.1:0-8137 GCA_039932695.1 Gallionella sp.
GAGTGCGCAAGTGCAAACCAGTTTGTCGAACCATAACGACAGGCAGACCATGCGGGTGGTGGTTCCCTTCATTGCCAGAAAAGAATTTCGTGGCACCAACTGCCTGATGTGTCATATGGTGAAAGAAGGGGCAGTGAACGGCGCGGCAAGTATCACATTGGATCTAAGCGAGGAATTCTCTGCAATAAGCCGGGCCAATTACGCGTTGTGGAGTGCGCAGATTGCTATTCAGGTAGTTCTGTATCTGCTGATCGGTTGGTTGATAGGTAAAGTGACCAGAACGACGCACGAATTGCAGGGTGTCATGCAGACGATGAATATGGATGGTGATTTATCCAAACGTGTGCTGGTGCGCAGCCAGGATGAGATCGGCAAGACCGCAGAAGCATTCAATGGTCTGGTTGACGGTATTGCCAACATCATCCGGCAGGTGCTCGACAATGCAGCTAAAGTTTCCAGTTCTGCCGCGCAGTTGTCCTCCTCATCATGGCAAATTGAACAAGGCTCTCATGTGCAGAGTGAGGCCGCCGCTTCTACGGCAGCGGCGGTGGAGCAGATTACCGTGAGTATAAATTCGGTGGCCGAGAATGCCGCAGATGTGCGTAAGTTGTCGGAGTTGAGCCTGCGCCAAACCCAGCAAGGAAACCAGGATGTGACCTCAATGATCAGTGAGATTCGTCGCGTGCAAGAGGCAGTCAACCATATAGCCGGTTCGGTCAAGGAGTATGTCGATAGCACCCGCGCGATCACCGGTATGACCCAGCATGTGAAGGATATCGCCGATCAAACCAATCTGCTGGCGCTGAACGTGACGATCGAGGCGGCTCGAGCAGGAGAGCACGGACGTGGTTTTGCGGCAGTGGCGGTTGAAGTGCGCAAACTGGCGGAAAAATCCGCCAAGGCGGCTAGCGAGATCGATCAAGTGACCAACTCTCTGAATCAGAAATCCGCCATTGTCGAGACGGATGTCCAGACTGGCTTGCGTTCTTTGCAGGCGACGCAGGAACAGGTGGAACGTGTCTACAGGGTATTGATTGAAGCGGGTGATGCAGTATCGCAATCCAGTCGCGGCATGAACGACATCGCGGCATCGGTCAGCGAGCAAAGCCGGGCCAGCATCGAGATCGCGCGCAACATGGAGAAGATCGCGCAAATGTCCGAGGGGAACCACGAGGCGGTGCGTTCGAATAACAGGGAGATCGTGCATCTGGAGCAATTGGCGAAAGAGTTGCAAGATGCAGTGAACCGCTTTCGTGTTTGATGATTGAGCCGGGGAATTCAATCATGATGCCGGAAAGGCACGCTTTCATTGCACAATATAAATCGACACGGCTGGATTGAGGTAAACATATCCAACATCCTGCTGAATTGCGACAGGGTTCGCGGACTTCGCTTGCCGGCCATGGTTGCGAGTGTGCCCTGGCATTGGCGAGATACGGAATTGAATTGAAGCATGCGGGATTATCCTTGGGCCATGTGCGATTGGATGTCCGGAGGACAAATATCAGAAGAAATGGAAGCTATTGGGATTGTGCCGTGATATCAAATAATTCAAACGTGCGCTGTGGCAACACACAATATCCTTCTTCCCATTTTCTGATGTAACCACTAACCATTCGACCAGGCTGCCCAAAGAAGTCAGCCAAGTACACTCGCAAGGGGTACGCCGTGGTTGTAAGGGGCTAAAGCCCCAGCAACACACGCAGGCTGGTTATATCCCCTGTCTTCCGTTAAGGAGAAATATATGTCCGACCCGTTAATAAACAACGATGCCCGAACCGGGTTGCCGGGAAAGGCCAAGCTGGAGATCCTGATGTTCACGTTGGGTAAGGACAGGCGCACCGGAAGTGAAGAAACATTCGGCATCGAAGTGTTCAAGGTGCGCGAGGTGATGCGCATTCCTGCGATTAACGCCGCTCCGGAAATGCATTCGTCAGTGGAAGGGATGTTGAGTTTGCACGGAGTGCAAGTGCCGGTGATAGATCTGGCCAAATATATCGGTATTGAAACTGATCGCAAACCCGAGAGCATCATCGTCACCGAGTATAACGGCCAGACGCAGGGATTCATGGTCAATACGGTTGAAGACATTCTGCTTGTGGATGGGTCTGCGATGCGTGTGCCTCCGGCGAAGCTGCTGGTGGAAATGGGCGGACTGGTGACAGCGATTGCCGAGACGGACGATGGACGCCCGGTTTTGATGCTGGATGCTGAAAGAGTCATTGCAGAAGCCGGCCACTTTGATAACCATGAGATGAAAATTAAGTATGTGCATCCGCAGGGAAATAAGCACGAGGCACTTTTTCCCGGTGATTCTCTGGTTGCACGCAACCAGACCACGCACGTGTCTGATTCGATGCTGGTAGAGGCGAGTCATGGGGAATCCCGATCGGATGGCGGTCAGGTTGGCATGCCGGGTAAAGTCGATGCAAGCACCAGCTTGGCGGGTTCCGGCAAGATGGAAATCTTGCTGTTCAGCCTGGGTAGCGAAGAAAAATTCGGCATCAATGTATTCAAGGTCAAGGAGGTTTGCCCGGCAGGGAAAATAACCCGGACTCCCAACATGCCGTCCGGCGTGGACGGAATCGTATTGTTTCACGGGCATGTGATTCCAGTGTTGAATCTGGCGAGTTTCATGAAGATACTTCCGCATGAGAAGCACCGTACCATGATGGTTGCAGAATTCAATACTCACACACTGGGCTTTCTGGTGCAGAGTGTGGATCGCATCATCCGTGTGGATTGGGACAAGGTTCGTGCCGCAGAAGGAATGCTTTCAGAAAACGGCGTGCGGATCACCACAATTGCCGAGCTGGAAGACGGTTCACTGATTTCGATTCTGGATGTGGAGCAGATCTTGGCTGATGCATACGGTGAGGCGGTCATTGGAAATATTGCACGGGTGGAGTCGGAACGCGATCTGTGCATATTTTTCGCCGATGACTCGGTGGTTGCGCGCAAAAAGATCGCCCAAGTGCTGGACAAGATGGCCGTCAGGTACATTCAGGCAAACAATGGTAAAAACGCATGGGACAGGCTCAAGGCGATGGCTAACAGCGCTCAGAGCGCGGGAACGAAACTGCATGATCAGATACAAGTGATTTTGACCGATGCGGAAATGCCCGAGATGGATGGATATGTGCTGACTCAATGCATCAAATCAGATCGTCGTTTTGACGGGATACCGGTGGTGATGCACACGTCATTGTCCTCCGCTGCCAACCGGGAAATGGCGCGGCGTGTAGGGGTGGATTATTATGTGCCGAAATTTGATTCGAAGGTGTTGTCTTCAACACTGCGTCCGTTGTTGACATAAAGGTGAAACGTGAAAAGTGAAACGCAAACCCTCCCGGCAGGGAGGATGGCATGCGGTGCTGGTTGGGCATCTCCTTTCACATTTCACGTTTCACGTTTTAGGAGATTGCTGTGGGGATACAAGATACAAGATTTTTGGTGGTGGATGACTTTTCCACGATGCGACGCATACTTCGCAATCTGCTCAATGAGTTAGGTTTCATGAATGTGCAGGAAGCCGAAGACGGAGTTGAGGCTTTGGCCAAACTGCGGGCAGAAACATTCGATTTCGTGGTGTCGGACTGGAACATGCCCAACATGAACGGCATCGAGTTGCTACAGGAGATTCGCGCTGATGCCAAGTTCAGGCATTTGCCGGTGCTGATGGTAACTGCGGAAGCGAAGAGGGAAAATATCATTATGGCTGCTCAGGCAGGGGCAAGCGGTTTCGTGGTGAAGCCCTTTACGGCCGCCACGCTGGATGGAAAGTTGATGAAAATATTTCAAACCATGCAAGAGTGAGTGATGGCATGACCGCAAATACTGAAAATGAAGATTCTGAAGATCTCGAAGCGCTGTTCGATAGCATCGTGGCGGGGAATCGGGTGACAGAAGCGCAGGCTAGAGGAGTTTCAGTAGTCGCGGCCAATACAGACAAGTCTTTCCCACCTTCTGTGGCTCAGGAATGGGGTTCTCCTCTGCCTGTGCCAGGGCCTACAGAAGGGCAATCGTCTGATGAAGCCACTGATGGAACGACTGGCCATCTGACTGATGGAACTGCTAGCCATTCCACAAAGTTAACAATAAACGGTGGCAAGGTGGCTGGTTATTACCCGGCAAAAGACACTGAGCAAGCCATTGGATATAGCCTATCGACTGGGTTGTCAAACAACGCCAATCAGGTCGCTGGTTATGGCGGCATCCCCATTTCGGGAGGGCGCACTGACCTCTCGGAAGACAGTGAAGCAAGAGCGCCTTCATCACAGCCTCCCGTATTCACAGTTCAGTCTTCAGATGTGATCGATCAGATCGGCCACATGACGCGGACTTTGCATGATGCGTTGCGAGAACTGGGATTGAACAAGAAGATTGAAAAGGCGGCATCTTCCATTCCCGATGCGCGTGACCGCCTGAATTATGTGGCGACATTGACACAGCAGGCCGCGGAGCGAGTTCTGAATGCGACCGAGGCGGCACAACCACTGGTTGAGCAAATGGAAGTCGAAGCTCATCGTCTGTCCGGACAGTGGCAGATGATGTTTGAGAAACAACTCGACGTGGAGGAGTTCAAGGATCTGGCCACGCAAACGAGTGCATTCTTGCAAGATGTTCCCAGGCAGACCAAGGCTACCCATGCTTATCTGATGGAGATCATGATGGCGCAGGATTTTCAGGATCTGACCGGACAGGTCATCAAAAAAATTATCGTTATCACGGAAAACATGGAACAGCAGCTTTTGGCGTTGTTGTTGGAGAACGCGCCAGCCAAAGTGAAAGCGGAATTGAAACCGGGGCTGCTGAATGGTCCGGTCATCAATCAAGGAGGACGCAAGGATGTCGTGAGCAGCCAGAATCGGGTGGACGACTTGCTCGAAAGTTTGGGGTTCTGAATGAATGATTTCGCTGGGATGGAAGATCTGTTAAGCGACTTTTTGCTGGAAGCGGGAGAGATGCTTTCCGAAGTGGATAGCAAATTGATGGATCTGGAAAAATTCCCCGAAGATAGCAAGCTGCTCAACGAGATATTTCGCGGATTTCACACCATCAAGGGCGGGGCCGGATTTTTAAATGCGAGTGAGTTGGTGGCGCTGTGCCACATTACCGAAAATGTGTTTGATAAGCTGCGTAACCGTGAATTGGTGCTGAGCACTGAACTGATGGTTGTGATTTTTGCAGCGACTGCTGAAGTGCGGACGATGTTCGGTGCGTTACAGCAAAATCTGCAACCTGATGAGGCTCCAGGCGAGTTGATAGATGCCTTGAATGCGGTGTTGACCGGTCAGAAGAGAATTACCCCTGTCACCCCGCCATCCTCATCGATGGGGAGGACGGATGGTGCCGGTGGTGCCGGCCATGATGCCGCAGATTGGGACAAATTGTACGAATCGCTGACCGGCACAGACATCTTTGCACAGATGGGGGCGGTGCGTGATCCGGAAAAAACAGCCGCAGCTGTTCCAGAGGATGAGTCCATCCGAGCCCCATTCGAAATCCGCCCCGCCGACGCCCCTGGCATTGCCACAGAACGACGCGAAGATGATGTTTTGGCAATGGAATCCGGGGAATCCTCCATACGCGTCGACACCGACCGTCTGGATCAGTTGATGAACATTTCCGGTGAGTTTGGTTTGACCAAGAGCCGTTTGACCCATTTGCGTTCCGACATCATTCAAGGACGCATTGACGCGGACACAATGCATGAACTGGATCAGGCAATCAGTCAACTGGAAATGCTGGTGGTGAATTTGCAGAACGCGGTGATTAAAACGCGTATGCAACCGATAGGCCGGTTGTTCAAGAAATATTCGCCTTTGGTGCGCGATCTGGCTCGATCACTGGGCAAAGATGTAGAGCTGGTGCTGGTAGGGGAGGAAACCGAAATGGACACGACTTTGGTCGAACAACTCAACGAGCCGCTAATGAACTTGGTGAGTTACGCAGTGGATCATGGCGTGGAAACTGTCGAAGGACGAATCGCCGCGGGCAAGCCGCAAAAGAGCATCATTGAGTTGAGCGCACGCCAGGAAGGTGGCCATATTCTGATCACCGTCGCCGACGACGGTCGAGGCATGCGATCCGAAGTGATCCGCAACAGGGCCATCGACAAGGGGATGATCACCGGCGAGCTGGCAAATACGCTGGATGAAACCCAGTGTCTGGAACTCATATTCCTGCCGGGTTTTAGCGCCACGGACGAAATCCCGGGTGTGCCAGGCAGTGGAGCCGGCCTGGATGTCGTGAAAACAAAGATCCAGAAACTCAACGGAGTGGTTGACATCCAGTCCGAGCTTGGCAAGGGTACCGAGATCAACATCTTGTTGCCGTTCACGCAGTCGATCCTGCCGGTATTGATCTTGCGCCTCGGTGAGCAATCGTTTGCTGTACCGTTATCTCTGGTGCGCGAAATACTGTCCGTCTCGCCTGAAAAATTGCAGCAAGTCTCCGGCAGATCTGCGATGGTGGTGCGCGACGAAGTGTTGCCGGTATTGCCATTGGCACAGCTGATCGGCTGGGAGCAAAGCGGTACACAGAAAGCGGGCGCGCTGGTGCGGTTGGACAATAACAGTTTCATCCTGTCGGCGGATTCCATTGTTGGACAAGATGATGTGGTGATCAAACCGTTTGATGCCTTCCGGCCCAAGGGAGTGTCGGCAATCACCATGTCCGGCGAGGGAGACATCGTGTTGATACTTGACATCAAGGAACTGCTCAGCGACGTGCGCGCGCATTGATACACCCTGGACACCACTGAATTTCCCCGGGTACGGTGGACGACGCTTTGAGCCTTGAACAAAAGGCATACCCGGACAACCCCAATAGCGGGCAACTACCCACGCAATATCTCAGTTCTTGGCATCCACCAGTCGGTGTGCGATCGCATAGTGGACCGCCTCGGCATTGTTTTTGAAGCTCATCTTTTCCAGCATGCGGGCACGGTATACGCTCACGGTCTTGGGGCTGAGCATCATGATCTCGGAAATCTCAGTCAAGGACTTTCCCGAGGACATCAGGCAGAGAGTCTGATATTCGCGGTTGGACAGGCTTTGGTGCAACAAGTCCTGGGGCTCGCCGATCAGGTTGCTCAGCAGTTGTTCAGCAAGTGTTTCGCTGATGTATTTTTTGCCGCTGATGACCTGTTGTATCGCGACGACCAGTTTTTCACTCGCGCTTTGCTTGTTGATATAGCCCACTGCTCCCGCTTTCAATGCGCGCAAGCCGTATTGGTCTTCAGGATACATGCTGAGTACGATGATCTTGATGTCAGGCTGTTCCGATTTGAGTTGTTTGAGCACGTCCATGCCATGTTTGTCCGGCAAGGAAATGTCCAGCAACACCAGATCGAAATGTTGCTCACGCAACATTCTGACCGCCTGCATGCCGGATTCCGCCTCTCCCTTGATTCGAAAGTTGGGGCTTTCTTCGAGCAGCATCTTCAATCCTTTGCGGATCAGCGCATGATCATCTACCACGAGGATATCTGTCATAGGTTACGTTTCGTCAAAGTAGAATCTGTTGCGGGGTTATTGGGGAGGTGTATTCTGTTTCGAGCGGGACGAATATCGCGATTTGAGTGCCTTTGTCGGCGGAACTGGCTATCTTGACCGTACCACCAAGAGATGCAACACGCTCATGGATGCCGCGCAAACCGAATGAGCGGGGTTTATTCCGCTCTGTATCGCTGAATCCCACGCCATCATCCGAAATGATCAACTCGAGATGATCTGTTCCTTTGACGACTTCGATCCGGACATTTTTTGCCTGGGCGTGTTTGAGGATATTGTTCAGGGTTTCTTGAAAAATCCGGAACAGGGTAATAGTGTGTGTGGCGGGCAACTCGATGTCTTCCTGCGATGTGATGAGGGTGCATGAAATACCGCTGCGTTTGCTGAATTCCTGCGCCTCGATCTCGATCGCCGCGATAAAACCAAAATGGTCAAGAACGCCGGGCCGCAGGCTGTGTGCAAGATTGTTCGCCGAAGTAATCCCCTTGTTCACCAATTCTTCTATGGTTCTGGCCTTGTCTGTCAGTAGCCGGTCTTCTTTGGGAAGTCGTGGTATCAGCCAGGACAGGTCAATTTTGATGGCGGTGAGCAGACTGCCGATTTCGTCGTGAACCTCACGA
>JBDTPM010000357.1:0-2608 GCA_039932695.1 Gallionella sp.
CAATGCCTTGTTTTTATATAAGGAGATATTATGGCGCCCCCTAATTTTCTAGATAAAAGCACCACAACAAATCCTCCCAAATTGCTTGACCAAGTGCGCAATAAGTTGCGCGTGAAGCACTATAGCATTCGCACCGAACAGACCTACTTGGACTGGATTAAACGCTATATTTACTTTCACGGCAAGCGTCACCCGAAAGATTTGGGGGCACGCGATATCGAGGCTTTTCTTACGCATCTTGCGGTGGCCGGCAAGGTTGCGGCTTCTACGCAGAATCTAGCCAAGAGCTCAATATTGTTCCTTTACCGCGAGGTGCTTGAAATCCAATTGGAGTGGCTGGGGAACGTCACACAGGCCAAGGCGCCCAAACGCTTGCCCGTGGTGTTGACGGTGAGTGAGGTGCAGGCTGTGTTGTCCCGTCTGGCCGGCACACACTCACTGATCGCCTCGTTGTTGTATGGCGGTGGCATGCGCCTGATGGAGGCGGTGCGCTTGCGGGTGAAGGATGTGGATTTTGCGCGGCATGAGATCATTGTGCGCGAGGGCAAAGGGTTCAAGGACCGGGTGACGATGTTGCCGGAGGCTGTGGCTGCGCCCCTCAAGGCGCACCTGGCCAAGGTGAAAGCTTTGCACGATGAGGATCTGGGGCAGGGTAATGGCGAGGTGTATCTGCCATTCGCACTGGACAAGAAATATCCGAATGACGGGCGCGACTGGGGCTGGCAATATTGTTTCCCTTCGAAGAATCTGTCGGTCGATCCGCGCTCCGGCAAGACGCGCCGCCACCATGTGGATGAGAAGGGTGTGCAGCGCGCGGTGAAACAGGCAGTGCGCGATGCGGAGCTGACCAAGCCCGCCACGCCGCACACCTTGCGCCACTCATTCGCCACGCACCTGTTGCAAGCCGGCTACGACATCCGCACCGTCCAGGAACTGCTCGGCCATTCCGATGTTTCCACCACGATGATCTACACCCACGTGCTGAACAAGGGCGGCAAGGGCGTGGTCAGCCCGCTGGACAGGTGATGTAGTGAACAAGATATTGTCCGTCTCGTCGCTAACCGCATCGTTGCGTTCCGGCGTTCCCATTGTTGACGATATTTCGTTCGAAATCGCAGCGGGCGAGACGTTTGCACTGCTCGGCGAATCGGGCTGCGGCAAATCGATGACCGCGCTGTCACTGCTGCGCCTGTTGCCGGATGGGGTGGTACATTCGGGCGGTACGGCGCTGCTGGACGACATCGACCTGTTCGGCCTGCGCGAGCGCGAGATGCGGGCAGTGCGCGGTGGCAATATTGCGATGATCTTCCAGGAGCCGGGGCTGAGTTTGAATCCGGTGATGACGGTGGGTGAGCAGATCGCCGAGGTGCTGGAGTTGCATGGTGAAAAGGTTTCACCACCCTCACCCCAACCCTCTCCCATCAAGGGAGAGGGGGCAGATTCCCTCGCCCCTCGTGGGAGAGGGTTAGGGCGAGGGGGCAATGCAATCACACAGCGTTGCATCGAGCTGCTAGACCAGGTCGGCATCCCCGATGCAGAACGGCGCGTGACGGAATATCCGTTCCAGCTTTCCGGCGGCATGAAGCAGCGCGTGATGATCGCGATGGCGTTGGCCGGCCAGCCCCGGTTGCTGGTTGCCGACGAGCCGACCACCGCGCTGGATGTGACGATACAGGCACAGGTATTGCAACTGTTGCGCGACACACAGCAAAGCAGCGGCATGGCGATGTTGCTGATCACGCACGATCTCGGCGTGGTGGCCGAGAACGCGCACCGCGTCGCTGTGATGTATGCCGGACAGATCGTCGAGCAGGCGTCGCGCGAAAAGTTGTTCAGGGAGCCGCTGCATCCCTACACGCAAAAGCTGTTCGCTGCGTTGCCGGGTGCACAGCGCAGCGGGCAAGTATTGGCTGCGATCCCCGGCAACGTGCCGCCGCTGGGCAGCTTCACTCAGGGTTGCCGTTTCGCGCCGCGCTGCGATAAAGCATGGGCGTTGTGCCATGAGCAAACACCGACGTGGATGGAGGTCGCTGCCGGGCAGGGGGTGAGATGCCATCTGTACAGTGAAACGGGAAACGTGAAACGTGAAATGGAGAAGCAAGGCGGCGCTTCCGTAAAGCAGGGTGGGGACGTTTCACCTTTCACTTTTCGCCTTTCACCTGACTCAACTCACCAACCGCTGCTGCAAGTCTCCGATTTGCGCGTTCACTTCCCGATCCGCAAAGGCATCCTGCAGCGCGTGGTCGGGCAGGTGAAGGCGGTGGACGGGGTGTCGCTGGAAATTCCGCGTGGACACACGCTGGCGCTGGTGGGCGAATCCGGATGCGGCAAGACCACGCTGGGCAAGGCGTTGCTGCAATTGATCCCACCCACTGCGGGTAGCGTGCAGTTTGACGGAAGCGAATTGATGGGACTTGGCGGGCGCGCATTGCGGGTTCAGCGCGCATCGATGCAGATGGTCTTTCAGGACCCTTATGCTTCATTGAATCCGAAGATGCGCGTCGCGGAGATCTTGCAGGAGGGCATGGATGCTTTGCCACACAAGTCCCCTCCCCCTTGCAGGGGGAGGGCTAGGGAGGGGGTAAAAACGCTATCGTCCCACTGTTCC
>JBDTPM010000358.1:0-3239 GCA_039932695.1 Gallionella sp.
CTTGCCGCCACCCAATGAGATACCCGATAAAATCGCCATGCCGGCCAGAAGTGTGAAAATACGCCGCCATTTGGTCGCCCAAAACAACTTGCCCAGCGGAGTCTCGTTGCAGGTCAGAACCGCGCCGCAATGCAAGCATGAGAATGCTGCTTCACCATTGCTTTGCGGAACATGCGCGAGTAAACGGAAACGCAATGACTTTCCACAACCTGGACAATCAAATCTTTTCATGATCCTTATCGGCCTACTAAAGGTCTAATGGGCCAACGCGAAGTGTTCGGCAAGATTATATTGTTATACGTTCCATATACTCGACATTATCAGCAACCACCTCAACATCGCCTTGGAGTCCACAAGAAATTTCTGGCACATTCCTGTCTACCGAGCGCTCAGTGCTTAAAGATCCCGGCCAGTGATCGCCTCCAGCGGTAGCCGAGCACGATCGATAGCAAGCCAAAAATCACCGCCCCGAGCGCGCAGGCAACGCGTGCGCCCTTGGCCAGCCTCAATTGTCGCATCCCTCGGCGCAGTGCCAGCTCGCCTGCATCAAGCCGTCCTTCTCCAACCTGAACCTTGCGCTCTCCTTTGGCAACCTTGTCGTCCCCTTCGGCGATCTGCTCACGTGCCTCTTTGAAGCTCTCTCCGCCTTTCAGCAACATGTCTGCTAACACCAGGAACAGGTTGTCTTCCGCTTGCTCGTATTCCTTCTTGCCCTCAGACAACTCTTGCTTGCCGGCCTCCAGCTTGGCTTTGCCCTCATCGAGCGTGACCTGTCCTTGTTCAAGCTGTCTTTGACCGTCGGCTAACAACCTTTCCCCGTCAGCGATCTTCTCGTTGAGAATAAGATAGCCGACCATCGACGTAACAGCCAATAGAATGATGAGCAGCAACCCAAGCACCTTCCCCATGATGTTTTCCTTTGTGATTTTGACCTGAAGCAAGCATGTATGGGCTACGATAGAACTTGATATAAGGTGCGCACTGTATCCTTACACTAATGCGGAGCTCGGTAACGGCAGGCTATTGCGTTGACTCGCTTGAACGCAGGGTTGTGCTGCACGTTCAAGCGGAACCTCACAGCCGGGAAACACGAGTACGGCCGGGTGGCACCTAAGGGCGTGAGCAAAAACCTTTGCGCGTTCAACTCCCAAATTTACTCGTCCATTCTCGATGGCTGAGATGGTGGATTGAGGGATACGGTACGGTCCATACACAAAGGTAATCACTTCACTTGCCTGAGATCAAGAAATCAGAAAAACCCGGGTCATCCCGGTCTGCCCCCTGATGGCCGTCGCTGGTATTGATTCTGCGGTTTCAAATCGCGAATATCGGGGCGTTATTATTCAAGATAATGCGCAATTACCCATCCACCCAACACCAACCAGACAAACAATATAAAAGTTAAAACGAATGGTTTTCCACCGACCTCTTTGAATTTTGCGACGGTAGTCTCCATGCCGATCGCACCCATGGCCATGGTCAACAAAAAAATGTCCAATGAATGAATGCTTGAGATGATCGACTGTTGTATGGATATCATCGAGTTTAAGGCGACCGCACCAACAAATATGAATGCCCACCAGGGGATGATGCCCGAGTGTTCACGGCGATTACCATCGGGTATGGGCATGCGTATTTTTCCCCAGATGAAGCCTGTTATCAGCAGCACCGGCACAAGCATAAGCACGCGAGTCATTTTGACGATGGTTGACGTCTGGGCAACGTCTGCGCTGATCACGTTGCCAGCGGCAATCACTTGAGGGACTTCGTGTACCGATGACCCGATGTATATGCCAAACGAAGTGTCAGAAAGATTGTGCGGTAAGAAAAAGTATATCGACGGGTAGAGGAACATGGAGATCGTTCCAAATAAAACCACGGTCGAGACGGCCACCGCAGTTTTGGCATGTGAGGTGCGAAGGACAGATTCCGCAGCAAGAACAGCAGAAGCACCGCATATTGCGGGACCGATACTGCACATCAATGACATTTCCGGATCCATTTTCAACAGCCTGGTGCCGATGAAATATCCCATCAACAAAGTGCAGATAACGATGATGCTGTCTGCAATTACGCCGAGCATGCCTTGCTTGGCGATCTCCTGAAAAGTAAAGGAAAATCCCAATAGAATAATAGCCAGCCGCAAAATGTAACTTGTGCAATATCTGACGCCGTGTACCCAGCCATTCGGGAGTTGTGAGCTCAACGTATTGCCGTAAAAGAGTCCGATCAAAATCGCAAGCAATAATGGGCTGAGTCCCAGCCCTTTAACCACAGGGATATTCGCCGCATAGATCGCTGCCATTGCTGTTAGCGCCACCAGCCAGATTCCACTCAATACCTGAGTTGGTCCATATTCTTTAAATATTCTCAAACCGATCATGTTTCCCCCAAAATGAATACGACAGCGCTTATTGTTATTCTAAAAAACAGACAGTAATTTTGACCTGTGGAGGTGTCGGCGCTACGGCCGAGCAGGCTGCCATAAAACTTAGCATTGCCACAAAGACACCAAGTTGCAGGAGTTTGGGTCGCATTTGGTCGATACCCAACGTCTGAATTCAGGCCGCGGCCCGTCAGGGCAGTCGCGCCTGCAACGAATGGTTATGTTTCGCTCAATGATGATGGGCCTGCTCGATAGGCGATGAGAAACTTGGGAATCTGGACTTCGCATACCCCGCATGACAGACCACGCAGCTTTCTAACAGCCGGGAATACTGGTACGTAACGAGTTCCGCGTCATGGGCCTGCGCCGCCGCACCAACCTTTTCGGCCCTTTGGTGGAAACTCGCATCCAGTTTCCTAAATCTTTCAGGAAGAGCTTCGAGCTCCTTCGCCTGAGTCGGAGTGAGCTTTCTTTCCATAATGTAGCTGGCGCGGATCTTGGCGCTGGTTTCCTGAATGGACTTCCAGTCTGCGGTAGAAATGGAAAAAGCCATTGCTTGCACACCGCCGGTAATTTCTCGCATCTCTGACCTGAGAAGATTGAGTAGCTCCGGAGATAACTTCACAGCCTGGGTTTCCGCATGCGGTTCCGCCGCATAGGCCCCCGCATAATCCGTTACTAGGATTACGAAAAGGGCGATTGAAATTGAATGTTTGGTCTTCATAGCTACCTCCTCCAACAGTGGATTGCGAACGTACAAGTTAAGGAGTGCGACGCTTTTGGCGCGGCCCGCCTGAACGAATATAAATGGACTTCCCACAACGTAGAGCGGCTATGCCGCACGGCATCAAAT
>JBDTPM010000359.1:0-1562 GCA_039932695.1 Gallionella sp.
TCGTAGGCAAAGCCAAGATCAAAGATACCCAGCTTGTAACCCAGGCCCAGCTTCGCCGCCTTGACCGCAGTGGCCGGGTCCTTCGGCGGAGTTGTGGTGTAGACTTCATAGGCAAAGGTAGCGTAGACCGGATCCTTCTCATACATGACGGCCAGCGACAGCGCGCTCGCGTTGGCCTGGTTCATATTCATGTTACCTTCAGCAAGGTTGGAATAGCCAAGCGCGATGCTGAAACTACGGAAGTTCGGGCTGATGTAAGCGATCATATCGGACATGCGCACATCGAATGTCTGGATGACCACACCGCCCGCACCACCGAACATCGTGGTGCCCATCAACGAACGGTTATCGGCGATACCATCGGCGAATACGTCCAGCCTGCGCGTGGACATCTTGTACGGGGTATCGTGACGACCAGCCAGCAGAGTGCCATAGTCCTCGTTGTAAATGCCGAGGTAGGTATCGCGGTCGAATATCTGCGGAGTGCCGGTCGTCGTTGTCGTAACAGTAGCATATGTTGTGGTGGTGGCAGGAAATACGGGAGGAACTTGTGTCGTGGTGCTGGTACTGACACTGGCAGGCGCAACGCCGGCAGCGCCTGTATCGGTAGCGACCGATGCTTCCGCTTGCCACACAGCCGACCATCCTTTACCCAGTTGATTCGAACCTTTCAGCCCTATTCGTGAAGAATTGCTGGATACCCGGCTGGAGGAAATGCCCGACGAGCTGCCAAGTCCGGTGGTCGTTCCGGTGCTGATCATGTCGTAAGACACATTGGCCTGGCCGTACACGATCACATTTTCGCCGGCGGCGGTGGCCGGCCCGGACAGGGTCAGCGCACTCAGGGTCAGCGCTGCAGCAATCGCCGGCGCGATGTTGTTCATTTGCATTCAATACTCCCAAAAGGTTTTCTATCCGGTCGACAGCCTGACCGGCAGGCCGGATACCACAGACAGTCCAAAATTTTCATCCAAGTTTCATTATCCACAACGACTGAAACCGCGCAACAGAAAATATGCGGCTCAACCAACGGCTGCGTACTCTGATCGCAACAGGCGATAAAAACGGGCATCTTCAAATGCCCGCCGGATGCTGCATCAACTCAACCTGCGCTTGCTACATTTCCAGCACATCACAAATCGCGTTATAAACTCGCACCATCAGCTTATCGTCGCAGCGCGTTAACGGACCCCCAGTCAGGCGACGATTATCGATTGCACGCAATTGGTCAATCAACAGGTCTGAATCATGCTTCAACTGCCCGTGCGCCGCAATGCGTATCCGCAGCGGCTCGGCATCTTCCACCAACTTTGTTGTCAGCGGCACGACCAGCGTTGAAGGGTGCCCTGCATCGAGCAGGGCCTGGCTTTGCACAACCAATACCAGACGCGTCTTGCCCGGTTCACTGCCCTTGCCGGGGTTAAGATTGGCAAGCCAGATCTCCCCGTGCTTAAGCAAAAGGGCTACCCTCTACTTCATCGAATTCCGCATTGACCCTCATGCTTTCAGTACGCACGCGCTTTGAGACAGCCATTAAACGCTCACGCCGTTTGTGCGCGAGC
>JBDTPM010000360.1:0-4212 GCA_039932695.1 Gallionella sp.
GTGACCGCCTGAACAAGGAATTGTTGGTGAATGTGGCGTTGCGTGTCGAAGAAACCTCCGAAACCGACGTGTTCCTGCTGGCCGGACGCGGCGAATTGCATCTGACTATTTTGCTGGAAACCATGCGCCGTGAAGGCTTTGAAATGGGCGTCGGCAAGCCGCGCGTGGTGTACCGTGAAATCAATGGCGAGAAGTGCGAGCCGTTCGAGGTGCTGACCGTGGACGTGGAAGACACCAATCAAGGCGCGGTGATGGAAGAACTGGGCCGTCGTCGCGGCGACTTGCAGGATATGCAACCGGACGGACACGGCCGAGTGCGTCTTGAATACCGCATTCCGGCTCGCGGCTTGATCGGCTTTCAATCCGAGTTCATGACCATGACACGCGGCACCGGCATCATGGCGCACGTGTTCGATGATTACGCGCCGGTCAAGGCAGAGATGCCCGGCCGCCGCAACGGAGTATTGATCTCTGCGGAGCAAGGCGAGGCCGTGGCTTACGCGTTGTGGAAACTGGAAGATCGCGGCCGTATGTTCGTGACCCCCGGCGACAAATTGTATGAGGGCATGATTATCGGCATCCATAGCCGTGACAACGATTTGGTCGTCAACCCGATCAAGGGCAAGCAACTGACCAACGTGCGCGCTTCAGGCACCGACGAGGCCGTGCGCCTGACACCGCCGGTTCGCCTGACGCTGGAGTCGGCGGTCGAATTCATCGACGATGATGAGCTGGTGGAAATCACCCCGCTCTCCGTTCGTATGCGCAAACGATACCTGACTGAAAACGAGCGCAAAAGGGCTTCTCGTTCATAATCAAAACGCGAGTTTCGGCGAAGGCTAACCCGGAGGGTTAAACCGCGATAGCGGTGGCCGTAACCAAAACGAGCGCAAAAGGGCTTCTCGTTCATAATCAAAACGCGAGTTTCGGCGAAGGCTAACCCGGAGGGTTAGCTTTGCATAGCCATTCGACTAAGCGAGCAAACTACGCTCGCCAAGTCGCTGGTTAAACCGCGAAAGCGGTGGCCGTAACCAAAACGAGCGCAAGCGCGCAGTACGAGGTATGTAACTCGCTCGCCATGCTGGATGGATAAACGCCGTGCAGTGCTATACTGCACGGCATTTTTTTGCCTGCGCTTTGCGTTATGCCAGAAATCATCACTATCGTATTGCTGTCTCTCATCCTGATCGTCCTGATAATTCTGGCGGTGCGGGTGATTGCGCTTGGCAGAACGCAATCCGGGCAGCCGGAAACTTTGTCTCTGGTGCTGGAAGAAAAACACCGCTTGATGCTGGGCGATTTGCACAATGGATTGAACAATCTGGGCGACCGCATGGCCCAGGCTACGCTGGACAGTTCCGAACGGCTGCGCGAGATCGTTTCTCATGAGCTCAAGCTCACTCGTGAGGCGATGCAAGCTTTGCAACTGGCTCAGCACGAGGCCCTATCCGCCACCCGTGAAGAGTTGTTGAAGCAGCTTGCTGTGCAGGGGCGCGCCGATCAGGAATTGATCCAGTCCACGATGAGGCGCAGCACCGAGATGCTGACGCAGTCCGTCGAGGGCTTGACCAAGAGTACCGATGCGAGGTTGGAACAGATCTCCGGCAAGGTCGCCGAACGCCTGGATGAGGGTTTCAAGAAGACCAACGAGACCTTTACCAGCGTGATGGCGCGCCTGGCCACGATAGACGAAGCACAGAAGAAGATCGATGGCCTGACCACCAATGTGGTCAGCCTGCAACAACTTCTGGGTGACAAGCGTTCGCGCGGCGCGTTCGGGGAGGTGCAGCTGGAAGGACTGGTGCGCAACATCCTGCCACCCGACGCATATCTATTTCAGGAAAAGCTCTCCAACGGGAATCGCGTGGATTGTCTGCTGATCCTGCCGCCGCCGACTGGCAAGGTACCGGTGGATGCCAAGTTCCCGCTGGAGAACTATCACCGAATGCTGGATCAGGACCTGGCCGAATCGGACAAGCTCGCAGCACGCAAACTGTTCAAGATGGACATCAAGAAACATATCGAGGACATCAGCCAGAAATACCTGATCCGCAACGAGACATCGGATGGTGCGGTGATGTTCGTGCCTGCCGAAGCGGTGTTCGCCGAGATCCACGCCTACCATTCCGATCTGGTCGAATACGCGATGCATCAGCATGTCTGGATCGTCTCGCCGACCACGCTGATGGCAGTGCTGAATACCGCGCGCGCCGTTATGAAAGACGTGCAGATGCGCGAGCAGGTGCATATCATACAAAGCGAACTGGGCAAATTGAGTGTCGATTTCCGCCGCTTCGACGAACGCATGAAGCGATTGGCGGACAATATCAGAAAGGCCAATGAGGAAGCCGGTCAGGTCGAGATTACCAGCCGCAAGATCAGCGACCATTTCGCCAGGATAGAGGCGGTAGAGATGCACGAGGATATTTCCCCAGATGTAACCGATCACAAACTGCGATAGGGAATTATTTAGAAAACAAATGGTTCCCCAATTAAAATATTCAGGCAAAATCCGGGCGCAGGCAGTCCAAGCATCGCGGTAATAATCCATGTTTCAAAATACATTTGATCGCTACTTCAAACAAGCAAGCATGAAGAAACACACTACGCGCGCCATGTTGGCAGTCGCGCTGACGATCATTTCCGCTGCATCCATCCTTGGCACTGCCAGCTTAGCCGTAGCTGAGACTACCGCGTCCCCGAGTGCCAGCAACCAGGCTGCGATCCTGGGCTCGGCCAGCGTAGTGCTGACAGAGACCAATTCTGTCCTGAGTGCCAATGGCCGCTTGAGCATCAGCGACGCTGACAGTCCCGCGAAATTCGTCGCACAGAAAAATGTTGCCGGCACTTATGGCAAGTTCAATATTAATAGCGCCGGCGCATGGACTTACGTCACGAATTCTCCCATGAACGAACTCAATGCTGGCCAGAGCGTCAGCGACAGTTTCCCTGTAGCCAGTGCCGACGGCACCACCAGCTCGGTGCAGGTCACGATTAACGGGACCAACGACCCGGCGGTTCTTGGTGCTGCCAACGTGGTACTGATGGAAACAGATGCAGTCCTGACCACCGGAGGCACGCTGAGCATCCGCGATGTCGACAACCCCGAGACCTTCGTCGTACAAAGCAATGTCGCCGGTGCAAACGGCACTTTCAATATCGACAGCGCCGGAGCCTGGACCTATCTGGCCAATTCTGCATTCGATAACCTGAGCGCGGGGCAGAGCATCAAAGACAGCTTCACGGTGTCCAGCGCCGACGGCACCACCACGACAGTGAAGGTCACGATCAAGGGCACCAACGACCCCGCGATCCTGGGTTCGGCAAATGAAGTGTTGACCGAGACCAACGAACCGTTACATGCCAGTGGCAAGCTGACCATCAGCGACGTGGACAACCCGGCGACCTTCGTGGCAAAGAAGAATGTCCGGGGTGCGTACGGCACCTTCAATATCGACAGTGCCGGCGCCTGGACTTATGACACGAATGGAGCCGTGAACAGGATCAGCGAGGGCCAGAGCGTCATTGACAGCTTCACGGCAGCCAGCGCCGACGGCACCAGGACCAAAGTTCAAGTCACGATCAACGGCACCAACGATCCTGCGGCTCTCGGCGCCGCCAACGTGGTGCTGAAAGAAACCAATGCCCCCCTGAAAACCACCGGCAGGCTGAGCATCAGCGATGTGGACAGTCCCGCGAAATTCGTCGCACAGAGCAATGTTTCCGGCAAGAATGGCAGCTTCAGCATCGACAGTGCGGGCCGGTGGACCTATGTCGCGAATAACGCGTTCGACGGACTCAATGTTGGCCAGAGCGTCAGCGACAGTTTCCCCGTTGCCAGCGCCGACGGCACCACCAGCTCGGTGCAGGTCACGATCAACGGGACCAACGATCCTGCGATCCTCGGATCTGCATCGATCACCCTCGATGAAACCAACGAACCTTTGAGCACAGCTGGCACGCTGAGCATCCGCGACGTCGACAGCCCTGAGACTTTCATCGCACAGAGCAATGTCGCCGGCAAGAACGGCACCTTTAATATCGACAGAGCAGGTACCTGGACCTATATCGCCAACTCCGCATTTGACGAGCTCAACAAGGGGCAGAGCCTCAGCGACAGCTTCACGGTGTCCAGCGCCGACGGCACCACCACGACCGTGAAGGTCACGATCAAGGGCACCAACGACCCCGCGATCCTGGGTTCGGCAAATG
>JBDTPM010000361.1:0-1582 GCA_039932695.1 Gallionella sp.
GCCGCCAGGCTATGTCGGTTTCGACCAGGGAGGATTGCTCACCGAAGCGATCACCAAGCAGCCGCATTGCGTGTTGTTGCTGGACGAGATCGAGAAAGCCCACCCGGATATCTTCAATATCCTGCTGCAAGTGATGGATCACGGCACGCTGACCGACAACAACGGACGCAAGGCCGACTTCCGCAACGTGGTCATCATCATGACCACCAATGCGGGCGCTGAAGCCCTAAATAAGACCCAGATCGGCTTCACCAAGACCGCGACCGTTGGCGATGAATTGATCGACATCAAGCGCATGTTCACACCGGAGTTCCGCAACCGTCTGGATGCCGTCGTTTCCTTCGCCTCGCTGGATAAGGAAGTCATCCTGCGCGTGGTGGACAAGTTCCTGATGCAGCTCGAAGAACAACTGCACGAGAAAAAAGTGGAAGTCGTATTCACCGATGCGCTCAAGGATTACCTAGCCAAGACCGGCTTCGACCCGCTGATGGGCGCGCGCCCGATGGCGCGCCTGATCCAGGACACCATACGTTCCGCGCTGGCCGACGAACTGCTGTTCGGCAAATTGGCGAATGGCGGCAAGGTGACGGTGGATGTGGACGCGGATGACAAGGTGAAACTGGATTTCGCTGAAGAAGCGGTTGCTGCCTGATAGTGTCTCCTCGCAACTGCTAGGTTCACCACATTGTGCTAAAGTAAGCGTAGGTTGGGTGGAGCGTAGCGATACCTCATCTTCCCGCATTGCACCATTCGTTGGGTATCGCTACGCTCCACCCAACCTACACACCGAATGCTGTCCTCTACCCAATATCGCGGTCGCTTCGCTCCCTCTCCCACCGGCCCCCTGCATTTCGGCTCACTCGTCGCTGCTATCGGCAGTTATCTCGAAGCAAAAAAACACAAGGGCATCTGGCTGGTGCGCATGGAAGACCTCGACACGCCGCGCACGATGCCGGGTGCGGCAGACGACATTCTGCGTACACTTGAGGCGTTCGGTTTGCAGTGGGATGAAGCGGTGATGTACCAAAGCCAGCGTACGGCGGCTTACGATAAGGCGCTGCATGAGTTGCAGCGCAGCGGGATGGTTTATCCCTGCGCCTGTACGCGCAAGGAGATCGCGGATTCGGCGTTACATGGCATCGAGGGCGCGATCTATCCGGGGACATGTCGCAACGGCATCCCGGCAAGCAAACAGGCACGCGCTTGGCGGGTACGCACCGACATCCCCCCCTCTCCCCTCGCGGCAGAGGGATCAATGGAGAGGGGCGGTTTAGGGACACTTCCACCCCCTCCCCAACCCTCCCCCTGCAAGGGGGAGGGAGAGTGGTGGGAGGGGATGCGCGTCAGGCGTACATAGACTCGCTGCTGGATCAAGTGGGCCTGGCAAAGGAGACCAAGTGGCGCTATCCGCACGAGTTCTCCGGCGGGCAGCGGCAACGCATCGCTATTGCGCGTGCGCTGGCCGTGTCGCCGCAACTGTTGATCTGCGACGAGCCGACCAGCGCGCTGGATGTGTCAGTGCAGGCACAGATATTGAACCTTCTGAAATCGCTGCAACAGGAATTGAACCTGAGCTATCTGT
>JBDTPM010000362.1:0-4159 GCA_039932695.1 Gallionella sp.
CATGAGCGGTGTAACCGGTGATGTTGGAGAAGGCGCTGTTCACCCGAAGGATCATGCTTTCAGCGTCGGTGATCATGATGCCTTCATGAACTTCAAAAGCGGCGGCGGCGATCTGAAGCTGTTGTTCAGCCTCCTTGCGAACACTGATGTCGCTGTGTGTACCGACTATTCGCATTGCGTCGCAGTGCGTGCCGATTATCGGCAGCGGTTTCCCATCAGCATCACGGTTGACAATCTTCCCTCGGGCCAATATCCATTTCCAGGAGCCATCTTTGCAGCGCATGCGGAACTCGACGACGTAGGACGGTTGTTTGCCGGTGAAAAGTGCCTGAAGGGTGGACAACACATGATCCTTGTCATCGGGATGCAGATGCTCCGCCCAAGCAGCCCCTGTATCAGAGAATTCATTATCGGCGTAGCCTATCATTTCTTTCCAGCGCTTGGAAAAAGTGGCCTTGTCGGTTTGAGGATTCCAGTCCCACACACCGTCACCCGCGCCTTCCAGTGCGAATTTCCAGCGCTCTTCACTTTCGCGAAGTTTCCTGATTGAAATCCAGATGTTCAGGACGTCAGAAATTCTTTCTGCGATAGCCGTAAAAAGATCAATATCGGCTTTGTTATGTATTACCCCACTTTCACAATGGTGCAGGCCGAATACCCAACAGTCGCCGATCTTCGGCCGCATCGCTGTCATCAATTGCGATTTGACCGAGAATATGTCCGCGACGTGCGGTGGAACGGGAGAGTCGGCATCGGAGCCTTGTTGGATCGGTCCATTGGCCCTGAGCAATTCGCTGAATGTGTTGGACACGTCACTGTACATCGTCATGTCAACACCCTGCGCGAATAGGCCCGGCCATTTTGGACGGGTACACTCCATGGGAATATTCCAGAACGGGGCATCAGGATTGCAGGGATATAAGAACCAGGCGCGATCCGCACCGAAAACTTCAAGTATCAGTTCCAGCATGTCACGCAAGGCATCTTCCATGTCATTTCTGGCTAGATTGATTTGCGAAAGCCGTTCTAATACATGCAGGACGCGAAGGCGTTGTGAAATATCGTCAGGAAGTTTCTGGTCATTATTCATTTTGTAAGAATACATCCTGGTAGTTTTGAGCTTTCATATTGATAGTGTCAGGATAAGCGATAATCCAAAGAGCGTCCAATGACCGCTTGTGGGGCAGGCAGTGTCAAAACTCGAACATACCCAATACCAAACGAATCGATTATAGGGGGTGCCTTCGAGTGACTTGCTTTTTCTCCGCCTCCTTAAAAGTATTATTAAAGAATAGTGCAGATAGTCATGATTCGGTTCGCATCGATCACCTTGCAAGACATTTGTCAATGTACCGGGGGAAGATATACCGAAGCAGCGCCGTGATGTCGGGGTTTTAAACAGGGTTATAAACGGGAATTGCTCGTGAGCAGAAAAAAAGGCGACCGTCTGGTCGCCTTTAGATGAGGGTGATGCAGTTTATTCGATCTTGGCTTTCGTGCGCATTTCAGCGATCGTGTTCTGGATCTCTTGCTGTTGCAAACGCTGCAGCAGTTGCGGCTTGAGTTCGTCGAACGCAGGCATTTTCAGGTCGCGCACATCGTCCAGCTTGATGACGTGCCAGCCGTATTGTGATTGCACCGGCTCCTTCGTGTATTCGCCCTTTTTGAGACTGGTCATCGCGTTTGAAAAAGACGGAACGAAGTTGCTGGGTACCGCCCAGTCCAGTTCACCGCCGTGCGAGGCAGATCCCACGTCCTTGGACTTGGCGGCCAATTTTTCGAATTTGGCCTTTTTGCCGAGTTGGGCGATGATGGCTTTGGCTTCGGCTTCAGTATCCACCAGGATGTGACGCGCCTTGAATTCCTTGTTGCCGACATTCGCCTTCACTTTTTCAAATTCCTGCTTGAGCTGATCATCGCTGACCGGATGATTCTTGGCATAGTCCTGAACGAATGCGCCTGCGAGTATGGATTGTTTGGCCAGTTCGATCTGTTGCACTACCTCGGCATTCTTGTCCAGGCCGAGCTTGGCAGACTCCTGCGCCAGCAATTCCAGGTTGATCATGTCTTCGCGGACCGCTTTGCGCAATTCCGGGCTGTCTATCTGGCCTTGTCCTGCGGCGGCCTTGACGCGCAGATCGATGCGGGATTGCGGGATCGATACCCCATTTACCGACGCGGCGGATTTGTCTTCGGCAAAAGCGGTGTTGATCGCCAGTGCGCTTAATATTGCCAGAGCTGCCAATTTTCCTGATTTATACATTACGAGTCCTCTCAAAAAATATCCAAAGTGTGACGATTAAAATTCATCCGGTGCATGCGCCTGTATCGTGAGGGCGTGTATTTCCTGTTTCATCATCGTTCCCAGCGCCAAATATATCATACGGTGACGTGCCACCGTATTTTTGCCTGCAAAATGTGCCGAGACGATGTTCAGCACGTAGTGCCCGCCGCCATCGCGCGCACCAGCATGCCCGGCGTGTTTATGGCTTTCGTCGATGATGTCGAGCGAGACCGGCTCGAGCGCCGCGAGTCGGGTTTTCATTTCCGCTATGCGGCTATTCATTGTGGAATGGTCATTGCGGAAATGTCTTTTTGAACAGCTTTACTTGAATATCTGTATAAACCCCGGCTGCAACGTAAGGGTCTGCTTTTGCCCAGTCCTGTGCGGCCTGCAGCGAGGCGAACTCGGCCACGATCAAACTGCCGGTGTATCCTGCGGTTCCGGGATCTTCGGCATCCACCGCGGGGAAAGGTCCCGCCAGCAGCAGCCGGCCCAGGCTCTGTAGTTCCTGCAGGCGAACAACATGCGCCGGGCGTGCGGCCTTGCGCTTTTCCAGGCTATTTGCGACATCCTGTCCGACGATCGCGTACCACATCAGTTGCTCTCCTTCTTCTCATCCACATATTTTGCCAGCCACGCGCCCTGTGCCAGGATGAACACCAGCATCAGTCCGGTGAAACCGAACAGCTTGAAATTCACCCAGCTATCGGTGGTGTAGTTGAATGCCACATACAGGTTGATGAAACCGAGCACCGCAAAGAACAGGCTCCAGCTCAGGTTGAGACGATTCCAGGCATGCAGCGGCAGCGCGATCTTCTCCTGCAACAGCAGCTTCATCAGGTTCTTGTTATACACCACGTTCGAGAACAGCAGGATGGCCGAGAACATCCAGTACAGCACGGTCGGTTTCCACTTGATGAAGGTTTCATCGTGCAGCAACAGGGTGGCGCCGCCGAACACCGCGATGATCGCAAAACTCACCCACAGCATCACATCCACTTTGCCATGCCGGAATTTCGTCCAGATGATCTGCACTATCGTGGCCGCGATCGCCACCGCCGTGGCGAGCAGGACCGGCAATTGCTTGGGGTCGGCCAGATAGCCGACGGAGTTTGCCCATGCCTGCGCAGCGTCAGGATTCTTTCCGGCAAGTTTGAATACCGCAAAGAACAGGATGACGGGGAATAGATCGAACAGCAGTTTTTTCATGATGGGTAATGTGGATTTATTGCCGGTCCAGTGTGAGCGAGGCGGAGTTGATGCAATAGCGCAGCCCGGTGGGTTTGGGGCCGTCGTCGAATACATGGCCGAGGTGCGCGCCGCATTGCTTGCAGCATACTTCCACGCGTTTCATGCCGTGGCTGGTATCGGTGCGCGTCATGATATTTTCAGATTGGTAAGGTTGCCAATAGCTCGGCCAGCCGGAACCGGAATCGAATTTGGCGGCAGCATCGAACAATGCGTTGCCGCAGCACACGCAGCGATAGATCCCGGCATCGTGGCAATCCCAGTATTCTCCGGTGAAAGCCGGTTCGGTGCCGCACTGGCGGCACACTCGGTATTGCTCCGGGGTGAGTTCGCCGCGCCATTCTTCATTGGATTTTTTTACTGGTTCAGTCATCAAGTAATCATGAAAAACAATTGGCCACATAACTAGCGACTAGGTTGGCGTTTTTAGCCAACCCAGTTGAATGGCTACAAGTTACTTTAGTGTACATAGTTTCCACAAAAAAATTATCCCAGTTTGTCAGTTTGGAGGAAAGTGATCAAAACCCCCTCTGATAAAACAACTAGCCATTCGACTAGGCTGTCAAAATACAACAGCCAAGTCGCTGGTTATAGCTCCCCCTTGCACCCGCAAGGGGTACGCCGGTG
>JBDTPM010000363.1:0-2211 GCA_039932695.1 Gallionella sp.
GTTGATGGCGCATCTCGCCGGATTGCCGGGCATCCAGACCCGCGTGCATGTCGAGATCATGATGAAGGCGGTGCACAACTGCGGCCAGGTGTGCACGCGCATGGGCGCGTACAAGCCGCGCACCAGCCCTTATGCGTTCCAGGGGCACGGCAAATATTGTTTGCCTTACGTGTTCGAGCTGGCGGGCAAATACGGCATCAAGGTGATCGCGATGGAGATCACCCATGAGTCGCATCTCAACGAGATCAAGGAAGCGCTGCATGCGGCCGGCAATCCGACCGGCGTGATGCTGCAGATCGGCACGCGCAACACGCAGAATTTCGAGCTGCTGAAGATCGTCGGGCGGCAAACCGAGATGCCGATCCTGCTCAAGCGCGGCTTCGGCATTACGCTGGATGAATCGCTGAATGCGGCGGAATATCTGGCTTCCGAAGGCAATCGTAACGTGGTGTTCGGGCTGCGCGGAATGAAGACCAACATGGGCGACCCGCACCGCAACTTCGTGGATTTCTCGCACGTGCCGGTGGTCAAGCGTTTAACCAGAATGCCAGTGTGCATTGACCCGTCGCACTCGGTCGGCTCTCGCGCCGCCTCACCCGATGGCATCCTCGACATGATGCAGGTTACCGCGCAGGGCATCATCGCGGGGGCGAACATGGTGTTGGTGGATTTCCATCCCGCGCCGCCGAAGGCATTGGTGGATGGCCCGCAGGCGATGCTGCTGAAGGAGTTGCCGTACTTTCTGGAAGATGTGCAGATCGCGCGCGAGGCGTATCTCAGGCGCGTGGAGTTACGCAAGAGTCAGGGGTGAACCCTTATCTCACTGCCTTGCGCGGTATCGGGGAGTGCCACGCTTTTCCCCCGGACTGCTGGGTGGAAAATTTTCTGGATTCTTCGATGTTCACCACATTGTTGTCGATGCCGGCATCCTGACTGCCGATCTCCTTGCCGTCCAGCCATTTCAGGATGGGCAGGAATTCCTGCCTTTCCGCAAAGGTTTCTGCTTCGTCCATTTCGAATATGCCCATGCCCTTTGCCGCGGCGTGGATGTAATTGTTCGAATCGCCGATGCTGGTGAGAAAGGGCAACTTCAGGGAGCGCAGGAATCGTTCCAGCGCTGCGCGAGCAGGAGAGTCACTGCGCATCCGGTTGGCAACCACCGCGATCTTGGTCTTGGTAGCGCAAACTCCGCCGAACAGGAACAGTTCCTTGATGAAATCGGCAGTGGCATGAATATCGATCGGGGAGGGCACGACCGGGACCAGGATGAAGTTCGACCTGCGCACCATCTCCTGCAGCAGCAATCCTTTCGCTCCGGAAGGCGCATCGATGAGCAGCACTTCGGTGCCGACCGGGACCCATTTCTGCAAATTGTGCAATGTGCTGGCTCCCTTGGGCGGGGCGGCATTGGCGGCATGGATGTTGCCGATATGGCCGGGACGTAACCGCAGCCACTGCAGACAGGATCCCTGCGGATCGTAGTCCATGATCGTGGTCCTGAATTTTTTGCTGGAGTAGTAACTGGCAAGATTGGTGGTCAGGGTGGTCTTCCCCGAGCCGCCTTTGGAATTGATGATCAGTATCGTCAGCACTATGTACCCCCCTTAATTGGATATCGACTTGCTAGCGTTCAGATGTGAGTCTGCTCTTTATGGCATCCCTGTATCCATAAATCGAAATATAACCTAAATTCGGGCAAGTCAAGTCTTTTTTTTTGGATACCGAAATTCAGCGAAATCAAATGGATCTGGCCGGTTGTTCTTAAAGCTTCTAAAGGCAGGGCGGGGTCAGGAATATTTATCGAATTTGCCCGTGGCACGGAAAGCATCGAGGTTCATGACCTTGTCCTCTACGCGAGCGCCATGATTGACTGGCAGCGGCGTATTCTCCTGTACTGGGGAGACTCTGAGTCGCTTATCAGTTGCCATATAATGTCCGTCGATCCATTGCATGATAGGCAACAGCTCACGTCTCTCTGAAGCAGTAGCCGCTTCGTCCATTTCGAATACACCCAATCCTTGTTCTGAGGCGCTCAGATAAATTTCCGAATCGCGGATGTTGGTGAGAAATGGCAGCTTCAGCGAAGTCAGGAAACGCTCCAGCGACGCATAGACTGATGAGGAGGAGTTGCGTACCCGGTTGGCAACCACAGCAATCTTGGCTTTGGAAGAGCGCGCCCCACCGAACAGAAACAGCTCTTTGACAAAATCG
>JBDTPM010000364.1:0-4993 GCA_039932695.1 Gallionella sp.
CGCATCGAGGCGGAGACCGATGCGGACAATCGCATCACACGCGCTTCCAGTGCCGGCACGATGGTGCGCGGCATCGAGATCATCCTGCGCGGCCGCGACCCGCGCGACGCATGGGCGTTCGCGCAGCGCATCTGCGGCGTGTGCACACTGGTGCACGGCATCGCGTCGGTGCGCGCGGTGGAAGACGCGCTGCAATACGAAGTGCCGCCCAACGCGCAACTGATCCGCAACTTGATGATCGCGGCGCAATTCGTGCACGACCATGTGATGCATTTTTATCACCTGCACGCGCTGGACTGGGTGGACGTGGTGTCGGCGCTGAAGGCCGATCCCAAAGCGACCTCGACGCTGGCGCAGACAGTCAGCCCGTCCTATCCGAGATCCTCGCCGGGCTATTTCGCCGATGTGCAAAAGCGCATCAAGACCTTCGTCGAAGGCGGCCAGTTGGGCATCTTCGCCAACGGTTACTGGGGGCATCCCGCCTACAAGCTGCCGCCGGAAGCGAACCTGATGGCGGTGGCGCATTATCTGGATGCGCTGGCATGGCAGCGCGACGTGGCTAAACTGCACACCATCTTCGGCGGCAAGAACCCGCACCCCAACTTTCTGGTCGGCGGGGTACCGTGCGCGATCAGCGTGCATCCGCAGCATGGGGGACATGGCAAAGGCCCGCATTATCGAGGCGGCGAAGCGGCCACTTCGCTCAACATGGTGGGGCTGGAAACCGTGCGCAACATCATCGGGCAGATGCGCACCTTTGTCGATCAGGTGTATGTGCCGGATACGCTGGCGATCGCCGGTTTCTACAAGGACTGGAGCACGCAGGGTGAAGGGGTCGGCAATTTCATGACCTACGGCGACTTCCCGGAAAAAGGCATGAGCGATCCGTCGAGCTATCTCATTCCTTCCGGCGTGATCCTCAATCGCGATCTTTCCGTCATCCATCCGGTCGATCTGGATGCCGAAAACCAGATCCAGGAATTCGTCACACACTCCTGGTACGACTACAGCGTGGGCAAGGAAAAAGGCCTGCATCCTTATCAGGGCGAGACCGAGTTGCACTACACCGGGCCGAAGCCGCCTTATGCGAACCTCGACACCGACGCTGCCTACTCCTGGCTGAAGTCGCCGCGCTGGCAGGGTCACGCGATGGAGGTCGGGCCGCTGGCGCGCGTGCTGATGCTGTATGCGAAGGGACATGCGCAGACCAAAGAACTGGTCAACATGACGCTGAAAAAACTCGACCTGCCGGTGACCGCGCTGTATTCGACGTTGGGACGCACCGCCGCGCGCACGCTGGAAACCAAAATCTTTGCGGATGCGATGCAGGGCTGGTACGACCAGTTGATCGCCAACATCAAGGCCGGCGATGTGAAGACGCACAATGACAAACTGTGGGAACCTTCCACCTGGCCCAGTCTCGCGAAAGGCGTCGGCTACACCGAAGCGCCGCGCGGCGCACTGGCACACTGGATCGTCATCAAGGACAGCAAGATCGACAACTATCAGGCAGTCGTTCCCTCGACCTGGAATGCCGGCCCGCGCGATGCGCAGGGACAGGAAGGCCCTTATGAAGCCGCGCTGAAAGGCCACCAGTTGCATGATCCAAAACAGCCGATCGAGATTCTGCGCACTATCCACAGCTTTGACCCGTGCATCGCCTGTGCGGTGCATGTGACCGATCCGAACGGGGAAGAGTTGGTCAAGGTTAAGATCAGGTAAGCTAAGAACAAGTTCGTCACACCGGCGAAGGAAAAGTCCCCTCCCCCTTGCATAACCAGCGACTTGGCTGGCGTTGTTTGCCAGCGTAGTCGAATGGCTAGTAGTTTCATCAGGGGGAGGGATAGGGAGGGGGTAGAAACTCGGCTTTCCCACTGTCCTACCCCCATCCTAGCCTTCCCCCTCAAAGGGGGAAGGAATTGTGCGTATGATTCACGAAACCAAGGAGAAACACCATGCATAATCCAACCGCAAAATTCTTGACCGCAATCATCCTGCTGGCGACCAGCAGCACCGCCTTCGCCCATCCCGGCCACAACATCTCCGGCCTTGCAGCGGGACTGATGCATCCGTTTTCAGGCCTCGATCACCTGCTCGCGATGGTGGCGGTGGGACTGTGGGCTGCCCAAGGAAACACCAAGAAGCGTGGCGGTCACAAGGTGTGGCTGCAGCCCGCCACGTTCATGACCATGCTCGCATTCGGCGCGGGTATCGCCATGCAGTGGCAATCGCTGCCGCTAGTCGAGGCAGGCATCGCCGCCTCGGTGCTGGCCTTGGGTCTGCTCATCGCGTTGTCCCTGCGATTCCCTGTAGCGCTCAGCGTTGTGGTCACCGCCCTGTTTGGCTTGATGCATGGCTACGCGCACGGTCTGGAATTGCCTGAGTCTGCCGCACCGTCGGCATACGCACTGGGCTTCCTTGCCGCAACCGCGATGCTCCATCTCAGCGGCATCACGGTCGGTATACTCACACGCAACCGTTACGCCATTTTGGCAAAATCGTTGGGTATCGCCATCACCGCCAGCGGTGCATGGATGCTCGTGACTGGTTAGGGAATAATTCGGTAGGGATGAGATTTATCGCACCCTGATCTATTCAGGCATCAAAAGATGGGCGCGATAAATCACGCCCCTACAATATTTCACCATTGATTGAGTAATTGATTTACTGGCGTTTCCGTTTACCAACCCGTACCCGAGTCACCGATGACAAAATCTCCCGCTCCCATTCACCGCCTGGCACTGCGAGTACGCGAGATCGCGCAGTTGTTCAACTCGATGGACCCGACGCCGTTCCTGAACAAGGACCTCGATCCGGAAGCCAACACTTTCATTGAAACGTGGGCAACGGGGTATCCACCGGGTAGTCGCTTCCATATCGCCATCCACGTTGAACTATGGCCGGAGGATGGTGATCCGACCGGGATGCTGACCGGGGCGGTCCACAATCACTTCTCCTACAAGGCCGAGCAAACGCGCAGAGCCCTGAAACATCTGCTGTTACAGGGCCGCATGAGCATGGCCATCGGCATCGTGTTCGTCTCACTGTGCCTGATCGGGGCCGACGCGATCGGAAATCTCGGCACCAATGCCGGCTACAACATCGCGCGCGAAAGCCTGACCATCGTCGGCTGGGTCGCCATGTGGCGACCACTGCAGACTTTTCTTTACGATTGGTGGCCGCTGCAAAGGCAGATACGTCTTTACCAGCAACTGAGCGCTGCGCATATCCAGGTGATTCAGGGGAAATGAGCGAAGCTCGTCGCTGGCTGATGGGCGGGCGGGTGCAGGGCGTGGGCTATCGCGCCTTCGTGTTCAATCTGGCTGAGCGTTTCGGTTTGAGCGGCGTGGTGCAGAATCTCACCGGCGAGGTGCTGATAGAAGCGCAGGGTGAAGCTGCCGTGCTGGATGCTTTTGCTGCCGCGCTGGTTTCCGCAGCGCCGCCGCTGGCGCGCCCGCAGGTTATTTCATGTCAGCCCATTCCGCTGCGCGAGTCGGACGGTTTTGAGATCCTGCTCAGTGCCGTTGCCGCGCAACCCAACATTCACATTCCCCCGGATAATTATCTTTGCGACGACTGCCGCCGCGAGATGCTCGATCCGCGCGATGCGCGTTACCGCTATCCCTTCATCAATTGCACGCAATGCGGGCCGCGCTACACGCTGATCACGCGGATGCCATACGACCGGCCCAATACCACGATGGCGGATTTTGCCTTGTGTGCCGCGTGTCGCGCAGAATACGAAGATCCGCGCAACCGCCGCTTTCATGCGCAGCCACTGGCTTGCCCGGTGTGCGGGCCGCATCTGAGTTTTGTTGCGGCGCATGAACGTGCCCATGAATATATTGGCGGCGATGCGGCGTTAGCTGCTTGTGTCGCGGCTTTGCGTCGCGGCGAAATTGTTGCAGTGAAAGGTATCGGCGGCTATCACCTGATGTGCGATGCGCTCAACCCGGCGGCCATCGCGCGGCTGCGCGCCAGCAAGCACAGGCCGCACAAGCCGCTGGCGGTGATGTTTCCGTGGCAGGGGGAAGACGGATTGCAGCACGTGCGCGCAGAATTGCAGCTCGATGCGGTGACGCAGGCCGCGCTGTGCGATGTGTCGCGTCCCATCGTGCTGATACCGCGGCGCACGGATTCGACCTTGCCTGATTCCATTGCGCCGGGATTGCGCGAGATCGGCGTGATGCTGCCCTACAGTCCGCTGCATCACTTGCTGCTGGAAAGTTTCGGCCAGCCGCTGGTCGCCACTTCGGGCAATGTCAGCGGCGAGCCAGTGCTGACCGATAACGCCGAAGTTGAGGCGCGGCTCGGTAAGGTGGCGCAAGCCTTTTTGCACCACAATCGTCCCATCGCGCGCCCGGCAGACGACAGCGTGCTGCGTGTCATCTCTGGGAAGCCGCGCTTGCTGCGCGCTGGGCGCGGCATTGCGCCGCTGGAATTCGATCTGCCGTTCACTTTTCCGGAGCCTCTATTGGCAGTGGGCGGCCACATGAAAAATGCGATTGCGCTGGGTTGGGGAAATCGCGCGGTGCTGTCGCCGCACATCGCTGATCTAGACGCGCCGCGCAGCCTGGAGATCTTCGAACAGGTGATCGCGGACTTGCAGCAACTGTATGGCGTGACGGCACAAGGCATCGTGTGCGACGCGCATCACGGCTACGCCAGCAGCCGCTGGGCGGCGAAGCAGGGATTGCCGCTGCGGCGCGTGTATCATCACCATGCCCATGCTTCAGCCCTTGCCTTCGAAGGCAGCCTCGACAAGACCTGGTTGACCTTCACCTGGGATGGCGTTGGCCTGGGTGAGGACGGTACGCTGTGGGGCGGCGAGGCGCTGCATGGCAAGGCGGGAGCATGGCAGCGCGTCGCCAGTTTCAAGCCGTTTCACCTGCCGGGCGGAGAGCGCGCCGGACGCGAACCGTGGCGTTCCGCTGCGGCGTTGTGCTGGGAGAGTGGCCTCGATTGGCAGTCGAATGCACGCGATGCGGTGCTG
>JBDTPM010000365.1:0-6951 GCA_039932695.1 Gallionella sp.
ACACCGCCGCTCGCGTTCATCCCATTTTGCACAAACCAATTCTTGGCAGCCTCTTCATCATCGAACTGCGGCAAGCTCCACAGCCCGCCCCAAATGCCGCTACCGGGGCGTTTCTCGAGCAGGATGTCGTTGCCGTGCATCAGCATAAGCAAAGTGGCGCTCCGCTCCGGCACGGCTTTGCGCGCTCGCGGGGTGGGCAGCTCATGCACTCGTCCGCTTTGAAAAGCCACACAATCGCTGCTAACCGGACACTCACCACACTTCGGCTTACTGCGCGTGCACAGTGTCGCGCCCAAGTCCATCTGCGCTTGTATGTAAGAGGCGATTGCGTTATCAGAATCGCCCCTCTCCCTAACCCTGATGGAACTACTAGCCATTCGACTAGGCTGTCCAAAAACAACAGCCAAGTCGCTGGTTATCTCCCGCAAGCGTGCGAGGGAGCGAACGTGAGAACCATGTTCAATCCTGACGTGCTGGCGGTCGGCTGCGGCCTGGGCACCTCGATTGCCGCACAGAAGCTTTTGTATGAGATGCTCAAACGCGACTCCAAATTGGTGCTGGATGCCGATGCACTGAATCTCCTCGCCCTGCACCCCGATCTTCAAGGCGACCTGAGAGAGCGCCAAACCGCGACCGTAATCACCCCGCATCCGGGTGAAGCATCTCGCCTGCTTGGTTGCGACATCAAGATAATACAGGCAGACCGCGTCGCAGCAGTGCGGGAACTGGTCAAGAAGTTTGCATGCAGCGTGGTATTGAAAGGCGCGGACAGCCTGTGCGCCACACGCGACGGCAAGATATATGTGAACAAGACCGGCAACCCAGGCATGAGCAGTCCAGGCATGGGCGATGTGCTGACCGGCATGATCTCTGCCTTCATCGCACAGCGGATGAGCGTGGATGACGCACTTTTGCTGGCAGTACACCTGCATGGCGCGGCCGGCGATGCGCTGGCGGAGCAAGGCATCACCATCGGCATGACAGCCAGTGACGTCACCGAGTGGGCAAGATGGCTGCTGAACCAATGGAGCAAATAATTTTCTTTACCCCAAACCCCTACTGGCCTCTGCCACCACTCCTCCCCTGACAAGGGGAGGCTGGGAGGGGTTTCCTACTTACATGACTTTCTCAATAGACATCAGAGAAGAAGCCGGCGTCCGTACGTTGCTGTTCAGTTCAGAATGGGTACAGGGCGCGATGCGCATCGCCCGGCCCTGGAATCTGGAGCTGGAATACACCCGCGAGATGATGGCCGCGCTATTACTGCGCGACGCACCCAGAAAAGTGCTGCTGATCGGCCTTGGTGCGGCCTCGCTGACCAAGTTCCTGTATCGCCACTATCCGCTCGCGCACCTCACCGTGGTCGAGATCGAACCCTCCGTGGTCGCCGCCGCACGACAGTTCTTCAAATTGCCGGAAGACCCCAGGCGCATCAACCTCGTTATCGGCGACGGCGCAGATTACGTGCTGAACCACGACAAGAAATTCGACCTGATCATGGTGGACGGCTTTGACGAGAATGCCCGCAGCGGCCCATTGGAGACTCTGCCGTTCTATCAGGCATGCCGCGGACGCCTCAGCGATGTCGGGATCATTGCGGTGAATCTGCTGACCCGCAGCCGCAACCATGTGGCAACCATGGAACGTCTCGCCAACGCATTCGATGATCGCGCAATGGTATTCCCGTCGAGTGAGAGCGGCAATGCCATCGCCTTCGCGGCGTCAGGCGATGCTATCGAAATATCCTTGGATGATCTGAAGGACAATGCGCTGGCGCTGAAAGAAGCAACCGGCTTGAACCTGTTGCCGACAATGACTCGCCTCTCACATTCCAGGACTTGTTTGAACAACCGATTGGTCTTATAGGCCAGCATCACGAGCCGTTTTTGCTTTACGATGCAGGCAAGTATCACAATAGAACCCCAACATTCACAACCTTGCTAAGGGAGCAACCATGGCTACACTGATTTTTCTCGGTTTCGTCGCTGTATTGGTGATCTATTTCATCAGTCTGTACAACCATCTGGTCAACGTCAAACACGCCGTCTCCAAGGCGTGGGCGAACATCGACGTGTTGCTCAAGCAACGTCATGACGAACTGCCCAAGCTGGTCGAGGTGTGCAAGCAATACAAGCAGTTCGAACAGAGTACCCTGCAAAAAGTCATCGAGGCACGCTCGCAAGTCCAAGCCGCGCGCCAGCAACAGGATATCCCCGCGCTGGGCCGGGCTGAAGGCATGCTGCGTGCCGGATTGGGCGGCATCTTCGCGGTGGCAGAGGCCTATCCGGAATTGAAAGCCAACGAGAATTTCATGCAGTTGCAAACCCGCATCACCTCGCTGGAGAACAGCATTGCCGACCGTCGCGAGTTGTATAACGAATCGGTGAACATCAACAATGTGCAGATCGAGGTATTCCCCGCCAGCATCATCGCAAAGCTGTTCAACTTCGGCGAAAAACCGCTGCTGGAATTCTCCTCCGCAGAGAAGGCGGATGTGGACATGAAGCAACTATTCGGTTAGCCGTCATGCTGGTCAAGCTGCGCCGCGAATACGCGCAACTGGTCACATCCGGTGCGCAATTGCTGCTGCTGTTCATCGGCTTCAAGCTGGGGTCGTTCAGCGGTTGGCTGTGGATATTGTCGGTAATTGCACTCATCAGCTTCTTCGCATGGCTATCGGCGCTATATCGGCTGCGCATGATCCGCGACACACCGACCTCGAAGGTCGCTTCCGCCGCACAGGGTTATGTTGAACTGACCGGGCGCGGCAGACCTTTCGGAGAAACGCCGCTGATCAGCAAATTAAGAGTGCTGCCCTGCCTGTGGTACCGCTACAAGGTTGAGCGCCGCACCTCGAAAGACAAGTGGGAGACCCTGGACAGCGGCGAGAGCAGCGATTCGTTCGTGCTGCGCGACGACAGCGGCGACTGCGTGATCGACCCGGAACAGGCAGAGATCATCACGCAGTATCGCGATCAGTGGATCGAAGGCGGCCATCGCTACACCGAATGGAAGTTCATCCTTAACGACAACATCTATGCCATCGGCGAGTTCCGCACGCGCAGCCTGAGCGCGGAGTTTGATACGCGCTCAGAGCTCAATTCGCTGCTTGCGGAATGGAAGCTCGACAAGCCCACGCTGCATGCACGCTTCGATCTGGACAATAACGGCACGCTGGACATGCGGGAATGGATGCTGGCACGATCCGCCGCCAAACGCGAAGTGACCAAGATGATGCGCGAAGCACAGGCACAGGCGGATATTCACATCATCAGCCAGCCGCGCGACGGCAAACTGTTTTTGATCAGCAATTTCGCGCCGGGGAAATTAGCGGGCCGCTATCTGTTCTGGACCTGGGCGCACCTGTTCATTTTTTTCGGCGCGCTGGGAGGGATAGGCTGGCTGCTGCAAACATCACCGCTGTAGAACCAGTGGGGATTCAGCCTTTTTTGCGCAATGCCATTCTGCTCATCACACCATCTTTCATGATGAACTGATGTTTGATCGCCCCGAGAATATGCACCACCGCCAACACGATCAGCACATTGAACAATTGTTCGTGCACCTCATGAGCAAACACGTGCTCATAACCATGCTCCTTCGGAAGCAGACTCGCATTCCATGACAGCAAGGCTTGACCCGCATCGCTGGTGATGATGGTCACCACCCCGGTCACCGGCAGCAAAAACAGCACGGTATAAAGCAAGTAATGGACACCCTTGGCCACAACTTGGAACATTGGCGTATCGGCCAGCAACGGCGGCACACCATCCTTACGGCGGAAGAGCAGTTGCGCAACAGCCAACAACAGGATCGCGCCGCCCACTAACGCATGCACGATGTATCCGGCCAAAGTCGCTTTGCTTTCATCGGTCGCCTCGGCCAATTCATCCCCAAGAAACCAACCGGCGACCAGCAGTGCCAAGGTCAGCCAATGAACGATAACCATGCGTTTGCTGTATTGGGTCAAATCTTTCTCCTAAAATTTATGGAACGAGTGGGATAATATTATCCCGATATGGTTCCGATGCATGAAAATGAGCGTGCAATTTACCCGAAACTCGCCTGACGTGCAGCATATTATTGCGTTCCGGGACTTAGTCATTCACCCCTGACGATTTCCCTGATTCCCACCTCAGATATTCGTCCAGGCTCCGGCACTCAGTCCACATCCAAGGAACCGGCCAACATGAGCGCAGCACAGAATGACCAGTCGATCTCAGGGCTAAGCACCACAGAAGCACTGCATCGCCTCGCCGCGTCCGGCTATAACGAATCAAGCCCGCCACCAACACGTCGCGTGTGGCACACCGTTGCCGATGTGTTGCGCGAGCCGATGTTCATGTTGCTGATCGCGGCTGGCGGCATTTATCTGCTGCTGGGCGATTTCGGTGATGCGCTGATGTTGCTGTTCTTCGTGGCACTCATCGTAATCCTCACCGTGTCCCAGCAGCACAAGAGTGAACGGGTGCTCGAAGCTTTGCGCGATCTGTCCAGCCCGCGCGCGATGGTATTGCGCGATGGCAAGCAACAGCGCATCGCCGGGCGCGAGGTGGTACCAGGTGACCTGTTGTTGCTTACCGAGGGCGATCGCGTCGCTGCAGATGCTGTGCTGCTGAGCTGCAACGACCTGCTTGCCGACGAGTCTTTGCTGACCGGAGAATCTGTCCCGGTTCGCAAACGACCGGGCAACGCAGCAGCGGCAGCGCTTCAGCCGGGAGGTGATGATCAGCCGTTCGTATATGCCGGAACGGTACTGGTACAGGGCAGCGGGATCGGTCTGGTGACGGCCACAGGCAAATCCAGTGCAATCGGACAGATCGGAAAATCACTGGAAAATGCGCTTCCCGGGGCATCGCCTCTGCGCATCCAGACCGGCCAGCTGGTTCGCCGACTGGCGATATTGGCTGGCGCACTCTGCCTGCTATTGGTGATCGCCTATGGCATCTCGCGGGGTCACTGGCTGGATGCATTCCTGGCTGGCATCACACTCGCGATGGCTTCACTCCCGGAAGAGTTCCCGGTGATCTTGTCGGTATTCATGGCACTCGGCGCGTGGCGCATCTCACGCCGCGATGTGCTGACGCGGCGGCTGGATGCCATCGAAACGCTGGGAGCGACCACCGTGCTATGCGTTGACAAGACCGGCACGCTGACCGAAAACCGTATGGTGATCCGCAAGCTGTATAGCGACGGACGCATGCTGCAAGTGGACAGCCACAGCCCGCTGCCTGAACCGTGGCACGAACTGGTGGAATTCGGCATCCTGGCCAGCGAACGCGATCCCTTCGACCCGATGGAACGCGCACTGCATGAATTGGGACAGCGCACGCTGAGCGGCAGCGAACACCTGCACGAGCAGTGGCAATTGGTACACGAATACAGCCTGTCACCGGAGTTGCTGGCCATGTCCCACGTCTGGCAGGGCGATGAACAGAAGCATCACATGGTGGCCGCCAAGGGCGCACCGGAAGCCATCATCGATCTGTGCCATCTGCCCGAAGCACAAGTCTTGTCTATCGAACAGGCTGCCGCCGAGATGGCAGATCAGGGCTTGCGTGTGCTGGGAGTGGCCCGCGCCAGTCTCGAAGCCGGCCAGCAGTGGCCGTTGCAGCAACATGATATCGCGTTTTCTTTTGTCGGCTTGCTGGGTCTGCAGGATCCGTTGCGTCCCGATGTCCCGGAGGCCATCGCGCAGTGCCACTCAGCAGGCATTCGGGTAGTGATGATCACCGGCGACCACGCACGTACAGCACAAGCCATCGCGGACGAGATTGGATTGTCATCCGAACAGATGTTGACCGGCAGCGAACTGGATGCACTATCCGACCAGGAATTGCGTGCCAGACTGCGCGGCGTGAGCGTATTCGCACGCATCGTGCCGCAACAAAAGCTGCGCCTGGTGGAAGCCTTCAAGGCCACCGGGGAGATCGTTGCGATGACCGGCGACGGAGTGAACGATGCGCCGGCACTAAAAGCTGCACATATCGGTGTGGCGATGGGCAAGCGCGGCACCGACGTGGCACGCGAAGCCGCCGGTCTGGTTCTGCTCAAGGATGATTTTGCCTCGCTGGTCGCCACGATACGTCTGGGTCGGCGCATCTACGACAATCTGCGCAAGGCGATGAGCTACGCGCTGTCAGTGCATATTCCCATCGTCGGCATGGCACTGCTGCCGGTGCTGCTCGGCGAGCCGCTGTTACTTCTGCCGGCGCATATCATGTTCCTGCAGATGATCATCGATCCCGCCTGTTCGATATTCTTCGAGGCCGAGCCAGAAGCAACAGACATCATGCAACGACCACCGCGACCGGCTAACGAACACCTGTTCGGCGGCAAGTTGATGACCGGCAGTCTGCTGCAAGGAACGGTGGCTTTCGCGGTTGCGGCGGCGATCTATGCCTGGGCGATATCTCAGGGATTTGAGGAAAACAATGTACGCACGATGGTGTTCGTCGCAATGGTGGCAGGTAACATCGCGCTGGTATTCAGCAATCGCTCACTGAATGCGACCTGGCAAGGCGCATGGTCGCAAGAAAACCCGGTGTTATGGTGGATCGTACTGGGTGGCAGCGCCGCGCTGTCACTGGTACTAAGCGTCCCGGTGTTGCGCGAACTGTTCCATTTCTCCGGGAATGCTCAGCACATCGTTGTAGTTGCTGCACTGTCAGCGTTTAGCGTTCTGTTGCTCAGCGCGGGGGTGAAACGAGCAATGGCAGAAAAGGTGAAATAGGTCTTAGGCCCATATTTCTCTCACCCGGGTGCGCAGGCCAGCATTTGCGAGATGATCAATCGATCGATCTGCGCCATACCATCATGACAGATTGATTAAGAGGTTTGAACTCGATCAGCGTTTCTTTGGACTCAACAAGCAGGCGCGGGGATAATGAAGCACGGTCGCCTTCGGAAGCCAGATGCCAGCGTATGCTGGTCACCCAGCCGATTCGCCAC
>JBDTPM010000366.1:0-6800 GCA_039932695.1 Gallionella sp.
CAATTATTTTTTCCTGAACCAGGGTCAGATTGGAGAGAAGTCAATGAGTGAGAAGTTAAAAGTTGTTCTGGTGGACGATCAAAGCCTGTGCCGGAGCGGATTAAGCGAGTTACTTGCCAACTGTTATGGCTTTGCTGTCCTCGGTGCAACCGGGAGTATCGAAGGGCTGCGCGAGTTATTGCATGAACGGCCCGATCTGTTGGTCATGGATCTGCGCATGAAGCCGCTGGATGGTTTGGCTATGCTCGAGCAGATACGCAAGGAGGGTTGCTCTACTCCTGCTGTTGTTTTGACCATGAGTGACTCTGAAGTCGATCTGGCCAACGCGATACGTGCAGGAGTACGCGGTTATCTGCTCAAAGACATGGCACCGGAGGATGTCGTTGATGCCATCCGGAGAGTTGCAGCAGGCGAACTGGTCGTCGCTCCCACGATGACGATCAAAATGATCGAGATGTTGCGCGGTGACCAGCCCGGAGAAGAGCCGAAGAATTCCCTCAAATTACTCACTGAGCGTGAACGTGAAATACTACAACTGCTATCGCGCGGTGAAAGCAACAAAGCCATCGCTCAAACATTGTCGATCAGCTATGACACTGTAAAACAGCATGTCCGTCATATTCTGACCAAACTCAATTTATCTTCAAGGGTCAAAGCTGCAGTGCTGTTCACAGTTGAACAACAGGCACAACATAACGATGACAAGCCGCTGCGCTCTTGAATCCACCCTGCCGCAACCATGACTCGTCAGATCGTTACTGCCATCCTCGCTTCGTTCATGTTCATCATCGGCGCCTGCACCACTGACATAGGCGGCAAGGCAAAGGACGACAGCCAGACCAAGGGTGTGGAATATACCGTCCCGCAATACTCCATTGCGATCGTCCAGTTCGATGACAAGGCTACTGCCAACGTATCCGGAATTGGAGATGCGACGACGACCATCCTAAGAATGCAACTGGAAACAGCCGGGCTTAAAACAATACTGCTTGATGAAAATTCGCTCAAGGATGCGGAAAAATTCAAAACACTGCAACCTTCCGCTGTCGTCAAGGTAGGCGCTGACAGCGGTTTGGATGCGCTCGATTTCCGCTTATCCGGCGCAATCACCGCATACTCGGAAGCAGAAGAAATTGATGCCGCCGACTCCAAAAAGAAATCCGTCGTTGCGCGCGTCACCGTTGATTATGTTCTGGCTGACATCGCCACCGGCAAGCCTTTGCTAACCGAGTCTGGCACGGGTGAATCCCGCATGACTACCACCGATGCTTTGGTTCAGGAAACAAGCTCTTCCTTCGATCCCAGGCTGCGCGAGGGTGCGTTGCGTGACGCTCTCGCCAAGGTGACCGGAAATGTCATCCGCAATCTGGGCAGCATGCCTTTTCAGGGAAAAATCCTCGCCGTTGACGGGCCATCACTGGTCTTGAAGGCCGGTCGCCGATCCAAATTGAAGGAGGGAACGCAACTGGCTGTCTATCACGTGGTTAAAGCCCTGATCGACCCCGACAACGGCCAGGTACTTGGTTACAGAGAAAGCAGGATCGGCGTCATTAAAATCGACAGCCATCAAAGCGAAAACCTCTCTGCAGCCACGGTAGTGTCCAGAAGCGGCTTCCAGGCCGGAGACGTGGTCAAGCCAATACCTTAGGGTAACCAGGTATAGCCTGTAGTTTCGAAGCGCTGCGGGGTCTGAGGAAGTGACTTGCATCGAATGCGATTCGATGCAGATATGAAGCCTAGTATCTCAACCTATTTATTACGAAACATGCGCTGCGGATGTGTAGGTTGGGTTAGCGGCTTTATCGCGTAACCCAACAAACCCAATCTTCAACACCGGTGTTTAGCAGGGTGATTTTGGTTAGTTGGGTTACGGCGCAAGAAGCCGCGCCTAACCCAACCTACATAACTGCGGGTAAGCTCCAAACAAGATGTTTCATTATGATTTGCAATACTAGTTTGAGGTTTTTATTGTGTCGCGAGTCATGCGCTGAGCAATTCGATGATTTGTTTTATCTCGCGTCTTAGCCCGGCGACCTTCATCGTTTCCGCTGGAACCGCGGGACGGATATCTGGGTGACTGTCATCTTCCAGCCGGTGGCGTGCACCGCTGATGGTGAAGCCCTCTCCGTACAACAGCTCGCGTATGCGGCGTATCAGCAGCACCTCATGATGCTGATAATAGCGACGGTTGCCGCTGCGCTTGACCGGCTTGAGCTGGGTGAATTCCTGCTCCCAATAGCGCAGCACGTGAGCCTTGACCCCGCACAACTCGCTGACTTCACCGATGGTGAAATAGCGCTTTGCGGGAATCGGCGGGAGTTCCGAATTAGGCTTGTGGTTTTCCATGATAGGACTTTTCCACCATGGTCTTCAGTTTTTGGCTGGGATGGAACGTCACCACGCGCCGCGCAGTGATCGGGATCTCTTCGCCGGTCTTGGGATTACGCCCGGGACGCTGCGGTTTGTCGCGCAACTGAAAATTCCCGAAGCCGGACAGTTTCACGCTTTCACCCTGCTCCAGTTGTGCGCGTATCTCCTCAAAAAATGCTTCCACCATGTCTTTGGCTTCGCGTTTATTGAGTCCCACCTTATCAAATAGCAAATCGGCCAATTCGGCCTTGGTCAATGTTGTTGTCATTTTTCTCCCTTACATACGCAATTGCGCACCTTGATGTTGCATAACAGCCACTAACAACGAAATACTCGATTCGATTTCGGAATCGGTGAGTGTTTTTTGAGTATCTTGTAATAACACACGGAATGCAAGGCTTTTTTTACCTTGCTCCAAACCTTTGCCGCGATACACGTCGAACACCGCGACCTCCTGGACGTAAGGCGCGGAAGCGCTTTGCATCGCTTCGATCAGGGTTTGTACGGTAACCGCCTCGTCCACCAATACCGCCAGATCGCGCCGCACCGGCAGGAATTTGGCGATTTCGGTGATGCGCGGCACGCTCGTCCGGGTCAGGGCTTCGAGCTCCACTTCGAACCACACCCCGGCCTGCGCCATGTCGTAGCGCTGCTGCCACTGCGGATGCAGCTCGCCGATCCAGCCAACCATCTTCCCTTCGCGATAGATCCGGGCCGAACGTCCGGGATGCAGGGCCGGATGAGATGCGGATACAAAACTCAACCTCTGCGGGGCGAACAGCGCTTCGACATCTGCCTTGACATCGTAGAAATCGACCGGCTTTTCGACAGCCCCCCATTGCTCCGGCTGGGTTGCACCATAGACTATCCCGGACAGACGCTGACTCTGCACATACTCGCCATTCATTTTGGCAAAACAGGCTCCGACCTCGAATAGGCGGACTCTCGATTGCTTGCGATTCAGGTTGAATCGCAACGCACCGACCAGGCCGGCTATCAAACTGCTGCGCATCACCGCCAGGTTGCTGGCGATCGGATTTTGCAATGCGACCGGGTCGTCGTTGCCGCACAGCTCGCGCTCTGCTTGTTCTTCGACGAAGGCATAGCTGACGATCTCCTGATAGTCCCGCGCCACCAGCATATCCTGGATGCGCGCCAACGGACGCTGCAACTCGCTGTCAGGCAGCATGGTCAGTACAGCTTGCGGTGCCTGCGCGGGAATGTTGTCGTAGCCATACAGGCGCGCCAGCTCCTCGATCAGATCGGCCTCGATGGACAGATCGAAACGGAAGCTGGGCGGCGTCACGCTAAAATCGTCGCCGTTCGTATCGAACTGCAATTGCAGCCGCTGCAACAAGGCCGCGATTTGATGGTTATCCAGCGGAATGCCCAGCACCCTCGCGACGCGCGCACGGCGCAGCAAAATCGATGCGCGCTTGGGCAACTGCCCGCGCACTTCACTGACCTCTCCAGCCTTGCCGCCGCAGATCTCCAGCAACAATTGCGTGGCGCGATCCAAAGCCTGACGGGTCGCCGCAAAATCCACGCCGCGCTCGAAGCGGAACGATGAATCAGTCGCCAGTCCGAAACGGCGGGCTTTGCCGGCGATCGCATCGGGATCGAAAAATGCGCTTTCCAGCAATACATCCCGGGTAGTGGTTTCCACGCCGCTGCCCTGCCCGCCCATGATGCCGGCCAGTGCCAGCACTCTTGCGTCGTCGGCGATGATCAGCACGGCTTCGTCCAGCACTATGTTCTGATCGTTGAGCAAAGTCAGCGACTCGCCTTTGCGTGCCCTGCGTACTGTGATGCCGCCCGACAGTTTCGCCACATCGAAGGCGTGCATCGGCTGGCCCATCTCAATCATCACGTAATTGGTTATATCCACTACCGCATTGATCGTGCGCAGGCCGCTGCGTTCAAGTCTGCGCTGTATCCAGATCGGGGTGGTTGCCGCGGCATTCACGCCGCGCACCAGGCGGGCGCAATACAACGGGCAAGCCTCTGCATCGTTCACCTTGACCGGCAATCGCTCGGCCAACGTGACAGCTTGGGTTTGTATATCCAGCGGCTTGAGTGCACTGCCGGTCAATGCCGCGACTTCACGTGCCACACCGGCCATGCCGGAACAATCGCTGCGGTTCGGTGTCAACTTCAATGTAAAAAGTTTGTCATCCAGTTCCAGATACTCGCGCAGCATCTTTCCCACCGGCGCGTCGCCGGGCAGCAACCACAGCCCTTCGCTTTCTGTAGCCAGCCCCAGTTCCTTTGCCGAGCACAGCATGCCGAACGACTCGACGCTGCGCACCTTGGCCTGCTTGATCACGAAGCCTTTTTCATTATCACTACTTGGGGGCAACACCGCACCGATGCGCGCGCAAGGAACCTTAACGCCCACAGCCACATTGGCTGCACCGCATACGATGGTCAAAGGACTCGCTTCGCCGACATTGACCTGGCACACATTCAACCGGTCCGCATTGGGGTGCTTCACCACTTCCAGCACTTCCGCGACCACCACGTTATTGAACGCGGGCGCCACGGATTCCAGCGCTTCGACTTCCAGCCCGGCCATCGTCAGCACATGAGCCAGAGCATCGCTGGACAGGTCTGGATCGACCCATGTTCTCAACCAATTCTCGGAAAATTTCATGATGATATGTTCAGTTGAATTGCCTGAGAAAGCGCAGGTCGCTCTCGTAGAACTGGCGCAGATCGTTCACGCCATAGCGCAACATCGCCAGCCGTTCCACGCCAAGACCAAAAGCGAATCCGAGGTATTTTTCGCTATCGATGTTCACATGCTTCAGCACGTTGGGATGCACCATGCCGCAGCCGCCGATCTCCAGCCAACCGCCGTTCCAGCTCATGTCCATCTCTGCGGATGGCTCGGTGAACGGAAAGAATGAGGGGCGGAAGCGCACCTGCAGATCGTCCCGCTCGAAGAATCGCTGCAGAAAGTCCTGCACCACCCCTTTGAGATTGGCGAAGCTGACCTCTTCATCGACCCACAATCCTTCGACCTGATGGAACATCGGCGAATGGGTGGCATCCGAATCGACACGGTAGACACGTCCGTGTGAAATGATCTTCAGCGGTGGCTGATGGGATTCCATATAACGCACTTGCACCGGCGAGGTGTGAGTACGCAACACGTGCTGAGCATCGATGTAGAAGGTATCGTGCATCGCACGTGCCGGATGATTTTCCGGGATGTTCAGCGCAGTAAAATTATAAAAGTCACTCTCGATCTCCGGGCCGGATGCGGTGGCGAAGCCGAGCGAATGGAACAATTGCTCGATGCGTTGCAAAGTTCGCGTGACCGGATGCAATCCCCCTGTGCCCATGCCGCGACCGGGCAGAGTCACATCCAGCGATTCCGCCGCCAGTTGTTGCGCCAGTTTGCTTTGCTGCAAGTCTTCGCGACGCTGTTGCAAAGCCGCCTCGATTCCCTGCTTGACTTGATTGATGCGCGCACCGGCAGCGGGACGCTGTTCCGCGGACAATTTGCCCAAACCTTTGAGCAGGACGGTCAGGCTGCCCTCTTTGCCGAGATAGCGTGCCTTGACCTGCTCTAATTCGGTTTCGTCGTCTATCCCGGCGAACTGCTTCAGCGCCTGATCGAGAATTTGTTGGAGTTCTTCCATGGGATTTTCAAGCCACCCTCAAAACCCCCCTCAATCCCCCTTGTCAGGGGGAAGCCTGTTCCCTCCCCTGACAAGGGGAGGGTTAGGGAGGGGTTGGGTTAAACAAAAAAGGAGGCTTACTGCCTCCTTTTTATTTCAACGATTCAGCCTACACGCCGAGGCTGGCTTTGGCCTGCACCACGAATTGTGCAAACGCCGCCTTGTCGAACACCGCGATGTCCGACAGCACCTTGCGGTCAACCTGAATGTCCGCTTTCTTCAGGCCGTTCATGAACACGCTGTAGCTCAGACCTTGTTCACGCGCTGCCGCATTGATACGCGCGATCCACAAGGTGCGGAACTGGCGCTTCTTCTGACGGCGATCACGATAGGCATATTGCCCGGCTTTCATCACCGCCTGCTTGGCGATACGGTAGACGTTCTTGCGGCGGCCGCGATAACCCTTGGCCAGGTCGAGGACCTTCTTGTGACTTGCGCGTGCTACTACTCCACGTTTTACTCTTGGCATGATCGGCTCCTTATGCGTAAGGCATCATGGCGCGAACCGATGCTTTGTTGGTTGCGTGGACTTCGGCAGTGCCGCGTAGTTGACGTTTGTTTTTGGTGGTCTTCTTGGTCAGGATATGACGCTTGAACGCTTGCGAACGTTTAACACTACCACCGGCGCGAACCGTGAAACGCTTGGCCGCCCCGCTTTTGGTTTTCATCTTAGGCATAACTACTCCATCAAGTTATGGTGGCAGGTGTTTTCCAATGGAAAAACTTGACTACCTGTACACCACT
>JBDTPM010000367.1:0-2379 GCA_039932695.1 Gallionella sp.
ATGGATAACGTGATCGTCACGGTCGCCACACACGGCAACACCTCGGCCGCCTCGATCCCCTTGGCATTGGATACCGCGGTGCGCGATGGCCGCATCAAGGCCGGGCAGAATATTTTGCTGGAAGCCGTGGGCGGCGGATTCACTTGGGGTGCTGTATTGATACGCTGGTAATGGTAGGGGCGTGATTCATCACGCCCTGAACTATTCATATGAAAAAACGGGCGTGATGAATCACGCCCCTACCGACTGTTCTAAAATGACTAAATTCGCTTTCGTATTTCCCGGTCAAGGCTCGCAATCACGCGGCATGATGAACGGCTACGCCGAATTCCCGGCGGTGCGCGACACCTTCGACGAAGCCTCCGACATATTGAATCAAGACCTTTGGCAGCTGGTTGCCGAGGGCAGCGATGCCGATCTGAACGCCACGGTGAATACCCAGCCCATCATGCTCACCGCCGGTGTGGCGGTGTATCGCGCCTGGCAATCGCGGAATGGCGGCACTCCGGCGATCATGGCAGGACACAGTTTGGGCGAATACACTGCGTTGGTTGCCGCGGGAGCGATTCGTTTTGCTGATGCATTGCCGCTGGTGCGTTATCGAGCGCAATGCATGCAACAGGCTGTACCGGAAGGCACCGGTGGTATCGCCGCGATACTCGGACTGGACGACGAAGTCGTGCGCGCCGTATGCAGCGAAGGTGCGCAGGGCGAAGTGCTGGAGGCGGTGAACTACAATTCTCCCGGACAGGTAGTGATCGCAGGGAATCGCACGGCAGTGGAGCGCGGTATGGTATTGGCCAAGGCCAGGGGAGCGAAACGCGCGATCATGCTGCCGATGAGCGTGCCGTCGCATTGCGTTTTGATGAAGGGTGCGGCAGCGCAGTTGCGCGAGTATCTCGCCAATGTCACGATGCAGGTTCCGCCGATTCCTGTATTGCATAATGCCGATGTGAAAAGCTATACGGATGCAGCCATGATCAAGGATGCGATGGTGCGCCAGTTGTATTTGCCGGTACGCTGGGTCGAGACCGTGCTGGAATTCGGCAAGCAGGGCATCAGCCACAACGTCGAATGTGCGCCGGGCAAGGTGCTGGCAGGGCTGAACAAGCGTATCGACACCAATCAACAAGCAATGGCCATCAATGACGGCGAAACACTGAAAGCCACATTGGCTGCACTCGCGTAAGAGGAGAGGGGGATCATGACTCTACAAGGACAAATCGCACTGGTCACCGGCGCTTCGCGCGGTATCGGTCAGGCCATCGCTCTTGAGTTGGGCAAGCAGGGCGCGACGGTGGTCGGTACGGCAACCAGCGACAAAGGCGCGCAGGCGATCAGCGCCTATCTGGACGCAGCCGGCATCAAGGGTGCAGGCATGGCGCTGAATGTCAATGACGCGGCGCAGACCGAACAGGTGCTGGGCGAACTGCGCAAACGATTCGGCGAGATCTCGATCCTGGTGAACAATGCCGGGATCGCCCGCGACAACCTGCTGGCGCGCATGACCGATGAAGAATGGGATGACGTGCTGGCAACCAATCTCAAATCGGTGTTCCGCCTCAGCCGCGCCGTGTTGCGCGCGATGATGAAGGCCAGAAGCGGGCGCATCATCAGCATTTCCTCGGTAATCGGCAGCATGGGCAATCCGGGGCAGGCCAACTACGCTGCTTCGAAAGCTGGCATGGTAGGCTTTACCAAATCGCTGGCGCAGGAAATTGGCAGCCGCAACATCACAGTGAATTGCGTCGCACCCGGTTTCATCGACACCGACATGACCCAGGGTATGGGCGAAGAGCAACGTGCCAAGCTGGTCGAGCACGTGCCATTGAAACGTCTCGGCCTGCCTGCCGACATCGCCGCAGCGGTGGCTTTTCTGGCCGGGCCTGGCGCGGGCTATATCACCGGGGTCACCCTGCATGTGAATGGCGGAATGTATATGGAGTAGTCGGGAACCGTATCAGATTGACTTCAACGCATAGAAAAAGGATCGCACATGGCTAAAACAAACTATTCTTTCGAGAAACGCCAGAAAGAAATCGCCAAGAAACAGAAACAGGAAGAAAAGCGGCAACGGAAGATTTCACCGAAAGGCGAGCAGCCTCAGGAGGATATACCCAAGCCGCCCGCTGATGAGCACTCAATCGGCTGATTCGGTTGGGTGTGCGGTGTGCACGCCGCCGAATGTTGGCCTGCATGCCCACCATACGCATAGTCTGCCAAACACTCTATCTTCGCAATGAGCAAGCATAAAGCGCTCCTCTGCGCCCGATAAGCCAGTAGACTTATTCCCGATAAGATTAAGAGGATTCTGTATGGGCAAGGAAAACCTGACAACCTCACGCCCCAGCCCAAACAAACTGACGCTGGACGGAGTAT
>JBDTPM010000368.1:0-14189 GCA_039932695.1 Gallionella sp.
GTACGCGCGCCGACGCGATCTTGAGCGAGGCGAGCGAAACGTCATAGCCCCATAACTCCGCTTCGGGAAAATATTGTTCCAGATAGGGCAGGCTGCGTCCCGCGCCACAGCCAAAATCGAGGATGCGTGCCGGCTTCTTCCCGCCCAGGCGCTCCGCCATCAGGGCGACCTTGTATTCGGCGAAATAGCTGTCCTCGTTCAATCCCTCCGGTATCGATTCGCCCAGCACCCGGTCGTATTGCTCGGCATATTGGTCAAATTCGGGTTTACTCATTATTTTTGAGTTGTTTCCAGGTGGTTGCGCCAACGACGAATTGCGGCTTGTGATTCAGCTTGAGATAAGTGCGGCCGAGATATTCACCGATCATACCGATGCACAGTGTCTGTATACCGCCTATGAACAATATCGTTGCGATCAGCGACGCCCAACCGCGCGGGAATTCGGGATGAAGCATTTTTTGCACGACGATGAACACTATCATCACCATACTGAGCACGGCGAGTGCGAAGCCTGTATAGGAGGCAACGCGCAAAGGCAGCACCGAAAAGCTGGTAGCCATTTTCAGCCACAGCGAGATCGAGCGGCGCAGATTGTAATTCCCTTCACCCTCGTGGCGCGACTGATGTTCAATGTCGATGGTAGTGATGGAGCGCGTGACGTCAAGTATGAGTCCGTCTACGTAGGCATACGGGCCATCGTAGCGTATGACTTCCCAGACGATCTCCTTGCGCAGCCCCTTGAATGAAGACAGATACAACCCCTTTGGCTTGCCCAACAGTTGGGTGGCCACCCAATCGTTGAACTGGCTGCCGAGCTTCTTCCAATAGGCATGCTGACGATTTACATAGTTCGTATAACACACGTCGTACCCTTCGGCGAGCGCGCGCACCATGTCGCCGATGGCATGCGGTGGGTGCTGCAGGTCGTCGTCCATCAGGATTACAAAGTCGCCGCTGACATGGTTAAGGCCGGCCATGATCGCGTTGTGCTGACCGAAATTGCGGCGTAGAGAAATGCCCTTGATGAAGTGGTGTTTGGCAGCAAGCGAGCGTATGACCTGCCAGCTATTGTCCGGGCTGGCGTCGTTGACCAGCAGCAGTTCGAAACGGTCGGCCAGTCCTTCCTTGAGCATCTCCGCATGGATCTGCTCCACCAGTTGCGGCAGAATCTGTGCGCTGCGGTAAACCGGCACGACGATCGAAAGTGTGCAATCTTCCTTGTTGATGGTTTCAGGATATTCCATAGTATTTACCAATCACACGATCGAGGTAGTCATCACCGAATTTTACGCCAGCCGCGCTCAGCGTAGGAAGGATCGCGCGAGTGTCTATGGGATAGTCAGAGCCACGCTCTACAACTTCATAGATCGCGCGTTTGCCAACAGCCTTTTCAATTGCACCGACGATGTCGGCCATGGGGTAGCTGACGGGATTGGCGATATTGAGCATGATATTGCGTACGGCGGGGTCGGCGATGAGCCGGCTGGAAATAGCCACAACATCGTCCACGTCAATGATGTTGCGCCGCGCATTGCGCCACAGACGGAAAGCTTCGCTGCGCGAGATGCGAGCATACAGGTAGTTCAGCAGCGTGTGCGGATTCGGCGTCTTGCCTGCGACCTGCGGGAGACGCAGGATCAGGTGACGCGGATGGGAGGAGACCAGTCTTTCCATGGCCAGTTTGTGTTGCACATACGGAGTGTCACTCGCTTCCGGGTCGGCAACGCTGCAGGTCCCGAAGTAAACGAAGGCATCGGCTTGCCCGGCTTGCTGCAAGGCCCCGGCCAAGCGTTGGCGCTCGCGCGCAAACTCTTGAGTATCTGTGCAGGCGGAATTGGAAACACCGGCTGCATAAATGCAGACATCCCCCCGTAGCGAAAACGTGGGAGCAAATGCCCGTGCCAACAATCCTGAACCAATGAGCATGTTGATTGAATGAAAGTGGGTTTCGCCGGATTGCATCAGCCGTGTTCAATCCGGCCATTTGTATTCTGACACAAAAGAATTATTGCAATCGACAACCCGCACAAGATGTTCATATTTCATCGGTTCGACACAATAATCTGTTACGCTATTTTACAGGTAATCCAGGCAGGAAAATGCGATGGCGATTTACGCAGTAGGCGACATTCAGGGATGTCATGCGGAACTGGTGCAGTTGCTGGAGACTATCAGGTTCGATACCTCGGCGGACCGGCTCTGGCTGGTCGGAGATCTGGTGAATCGCGGCCCGGGCTCTCTGGAGGTGCTGCGCCTGGTGAAATCGCTGGGCAACAGTGCGGTCACGGTGCTTGGCAACCACGACTTGCATCTGCTTGCGGTCGCGGAAGGCGTGGCCGAGTTGCATCGCAGCGATACGCTCGATGAAGTGCTGGGCGCCCCCGATCGAGACGATCTTTTGCATTGGCTGCGCAATCAGCGCTTGTTGTATGCCGAAGACGGCTACGTGCTTGTTCATGCCGGTCTGCTGCCGCAATGGAACGTCAAGCAAGCGGTCAGCCTCGCGCTTGAAGTCGAGCAGGCTTTGCGCAGCGATGACTATGCAGTTTTCCTGGCGCGCATGTATGGCAACGCTCCGCACCATTGGGACGACAATCTTGCTGGCTACAAACGCCTGCGCGTCATCGTCAATGCCCTCACCCGCATGCGCATCTGCACTCTGCAAGGCGAGATGGAATTCAGGTTCAAGGGCGAAGTGGAAAACATCCCGGCCGGCTACCTGCCCTGGTTCGACGTGCCCAAGCGCGCCAGTGCTGACGCGACAGTGCTCTTCGGACATTGGTCAGCGTTGGGATTGAAGGTGGAGCCGCGGGTCATCGCGCTGGATACCGGATGTTTGTGGGGCGGGCCGATGAGCGCGATACGACTGGAAGACCGTCAACTGTTCCAGGTCACTTGCAACAATCCGGTGGCGAAGCACTGGTGAACGGATGCGTCTCTATAGATTCGGCCAGATGAAGATCGAACCCAAAAAATCCATTAGCCGTAGGAGCCAGCTTGCTGGCGAATTTTACTGCAAATGAGCTTGAGATATATCGCCAGCAAGCTGGCTCCTACAGGGGTTCTCGGCGCTCTCGAATTGACCGAACCCGCCAATACGTATAGACTTGCGTTTATACATTAAAAGGAGCAGGCCATGTCTGAAGCCATTCTCGATATCAAACGCTGGGGAAACAGCCTTGGCGTCCGTCTGCCCGCTGCAGTGGCGCGGGAAGCGCATCTCCATGCCGATCAGCGCGTGCGTGTTTCGGTCGAAGGCGATCAGGTAGTCATTGCTCCGATCGATGGTTCGCGGCTTACCCTTGAACAACGCTTGGCCGCATATGATCCCAAGCGGCACGGCGGCGAGCAGATGGACACGACGCAGACGCTGGGGGCCGAGCGTTGGTAGTCGCCAAAAAACCGGCGAGCCGAAAACGCTGGGTACCGGACCGGCAGGACATCATCTGGATCGACTGCAACCCGCAGGCCGGGCGCGAAATGCGCGATGTCCATCCTTTCCTCGTGCTCTCGCCGCGCATCTTTAACGAAAAGACATCACTGGTCATCGGGCTGCCGATGACCACAGCAGAATACAACTCGGATAATCCCTTTGCGGTTGCCGTGGGGAAAACATCGGGTCGCAAGACCGGGCAAACCAGCTATGTGCTTTGCCATCAGCCCAGGTCTTTCGATTGGCGGCTGCGCAAGGCCAAGGCACATCCGCTGGGTGTGCTGTCCGATGCCTTGTTCGTGCAAGTTTGCGAGAGGCTTAATCAGATTATCCAGATCGGCTGACCTCAATCTCCGTCATGCCTGCAAGAATCCGGTGGCGAAGCATTGGTGAGGTCTGCTAAAGTTCTCGCGGCAGGAAAAGTAGCGCTGTTTTTCAAGGAAGAGATATCGTGTTTAGATTAAACATTGTTCAGTGAGCACCGAACCGACATACGCTGACGTTGTGTTCAAACACCTCGGTTTTGACATTGAGCAGATTCCTGCTGCAGAGGAAGAGCGGGCCGATTGGAAGGTGTCTGTAGGAGGACTCGTTATACTCGTTGAAGAGAAGCTCAAGTTGGACAATCCAGATATGCTAGTGCGGCGCAGAGCGGCACTTGATGGTGGCGAGGTTTATCCAACTCATGTTCCAATCAGGCCTGACGATCAACTTTCGAGAATTACACGCAAAGCGGTATCTCAGATCGTATCTACAGCACCTCATGTACCTCATGACTTTCGTATTGTTTGGTTTACAGCGGCTGGCCGCTTTCACGAACCGAAGAAAATGCAGTACTTGGCTACACTTTACGGCTTGACGAATATATTCGAGCTTGAGGGATCTCATTTTAAACGCTGTTACTTTTTTCGAAATAGCGATTTTTTTCGTTATCGCGATACCTTGGACGGCGCTGTCGTAGCAGAAATCGTTGACCAAGATATCTCCGCACAACTTTGCCTAAATCCACTCTCGCCTCGTTATGAGAAATTGAAGGCATCACAATTGAGTGACTCCTTCGGCACGGCAATTGTTGATCCGCTCAAAGAGGAAGCAGATGGTGATGCGTATTTCATCGAGTGCGACCTTGACCGAACAAAGACCAATGAAGTGCTTCAGTTCATACAAACCAAATACTGCGTTGATAAGGTTATGAATATAGATATGGGCTTTGCAAGCGCGGAAGTGGTTGTGAAAACTAGTGACTAATAATGCGTTTGAGTACAGAAGTTAACTCACCTACCAATCACCACGCAACTTCTGCTAACAACCTCTGCATCATCCCTTCCGCCTGCCTTGCATAGCCCCCGCCGGGGGACGGACCACGGTTTCCCACTAACTTTCAGCTATTCCATCATTGAGCGTCCTGCCAAAGCTTGGAGTCACGCCTTGCATTCCAACTAACCAACACACTAACCACTCCCCTGCTTTACTTTCAAACAGGCGTTTGATACGCTCGGTTCTCGATCCGAGTTCCATTCCCATCCAAATTATTTGGTATCTCATCATGGTTAAAGACGCAGAGCGATATCACGGTGGTTCTGTGCACTTCAAACCGCACACCGGGGCATGCCAGTTCGGCGAGGGCCGCGCCAAGTCAAGCAGACCGAGCCGCTCGCGCAGCGCGAGTGGTTTTCTTTTTTTCGGGATCCCAACATGACGACACCAAGCAAATCGATATTGTTGATGCTGCTGACAGCCAGCCTGGCTGCATGTGGTGATAGCGGCAAACCGGGCGCTGGCCCCGCCGGTCCCGGTGCAGGGATGCCGCCGCCCGAGGTCGAGGTGATCACCGCGGCTACGGGCAGTGCGACCATCACCCAGGACCTGACCGGCCGTCTGCAGGCGTACCGCACCGCGCAGGTGCGGGCGCGTGTCGAGGGTGTGATCGAAAAACGTTTGTTCAAGGAAGGCAGCGAAGTGGAAGCGGGCGCTTCCTTGTTCCAGATCGATGCGCGCAACTACAAAGTAGCGGCTGAATCCACGCAGGCCGATCTGGCGATCGCCCGGCAGATAGCAAAGCGATACAAATCCCTGCTGGAGGTCAAGGCGGTCAGTCAGCAAGAGTACGATCTGGCTGCCGGCAAGGCGAAGCAGGCCGAGGTCGCCTCGATACAGGCTGAAGAGAATTACAAGAATGCCAGCGTCCCTGCCGCGATATCCGGGCACATCGGCCGCGCGCTGGTGACGGAAGGCGCGCTGGTCGGCAAAGGTGAGGCGACGCTATTGGCGACCATCGAGCAACTCGATCCCATCTATGCCAACTTTACACAATCCAGTGCAGATATGCTGCGCCTGAGACAGGCAGTCAAGGCGGGACAGTTCAAGAACGCAGAGGCCGCCAAGGTGCAGTTGCTGCTCGAAGACGGCAGCATCTATCCGCAGACGGGCAAAATATTCTTCACCGACCTGTCCGTGGATCCGAGTACCGGAGCAGTATCGATGCGCGCAGAATTTCCGAATCCCCAGCGCGAATTGCTGCCGGGCATGTTCGTGCGCGTCCGCTTTCCCGAAGCGGTGGCCGATAACGTGATACGCATCCCGCAGCGCGCGGTGCAAACCGGGCAGCAGGGACAATTCGTGATGGTGGTGGGCGCAGAGAGCAAGGCGACTCCGACGCCGGTGAAAACCAGCGGCATGGCCGGAGGTGATTTCATCATTGCCGAAGGGCTAAAGGGCGGCGAGCAGGTCATCGTGAACGGATTGCAGAAAGCGCGGCCGGGTACGGTGGTGAAACCGGTGCTCCAGCCGGACGCCGTTTCTGCCGTGGCTGCTACCAGCCCAGCGCCAAGCAAGCCGTAAAGCCGCGCGATGCTGGCGAAATTCTTCATCGACCGTCCGATCTTCGCGTGGGTCATCGCGTTGATCATCCTGCTCAGCGGCGGGCTGGCGCTGCGCAATCTCCCGGTCGCTTCTTATCCGGCGGTGGCTCCACCGGCTTTGGCGATCACGCTCAATTATCCCGGCGCTTCGGCACAGGTGGTGGAAGAGACCGCCGTCGCCCTGGTCGAGCAGGAATTGAACGGTATCGAGCACTTGATCAACATGGACTCGTCCTCGGAACTGGGCCGCGGCAGTATCACGCTGACCTTCGAGACAGGCACCGATCTGGATGTCGCCTCCGTCGAAACACAGAACCGCGTCAAGCGCGCCGAGCCACGCCTGCCGGAAGATGTACGCCGTTCTGGCATAACCGTGGCGAAGTCTGCGCGGAATTACCTGATGTTCGTCGCGCTCATTTCGCCGGACCAGAGCCGCGACAACGTTGCGCTGGGCAGTTATGCAGCGGCAAACGTGCTGGAGAACATCCGTCGTGTGCCGGGCGTGGGGGAGGCGATACTGTTCGGCACCGAGTATTCGATGCGGCTGTGGCTGAAGCCCGAGAAACTCCATGCCTATAATCTCACGCCCGGTGATGTCAGCAAGGCGGTACGCGCCCAGAATGCACAGCTCGCAACCGGTGAACTCGGACAATTGCCGGCGGCACCCGGCCAGCAGTTGAATGCGGTCATCGTCACCAGGAGCAAGCTGTCCACACCGGAAGAATTTGCCAACATCATCGTGCGTGCGAATCCGGATGGTTCCAATGTGCGGGTCAGGGATGTGGCTCGGGTGGAATTGGGCGCACAGGATTATTCCGTCGCCGCACGTATCGATGGACAGCCTGCCTCGGCTATCGCCATTCGCATGTCGCCATCAGCCAACGCGCTGGAGACCGCCAAAGCGATCAAAGCCAAGATGACGGAACTGGCAAAGTTCTTCCCCAAAGGGGTGGACTGGCTGGTGCCTTATGACACGTCCAAATTCGTCGAGATCTCGATAAGCGAAGTGGTGAAGACACTGGCGGAAGCGATGCTGCTGGTATTCCTGGTCATCTATCTGTTCCTGGGAAACCTGCGCGCCACCTTCATTCCCGCCATCGTGGTGCCCGTCGCCCTGATCGGTGGCATGGTGGGATTGTATGCGGTCGGCTACTCGATCAATACCCTGACGCTGTTCGCGATGGTGCTGGCGGTAGGGATCGTGGTGGATGATGCCATTGTGGTGGTGGAGAACGTGGAACGCATCATGACCGAAGAAGGTCTCGGTCCGCGCGAGGCGACCCACAAAGCCATGGGCCAGATATTCGGCGCGATCATCGCGATCACGCTGGTGCTGTGTGCGGTGTTCGTGCCGATGACTTTTTTCGGTGGTTCCGTGGGCGCGATCTATCGGCAGTTCGCTGTCACGCTGATCATGACCATCCTGTTCTCTGTACTCATGGCGTTGACTCTGACACCGGCGTTGTGCGCGGCACTGTTACAGAATTCGCCCGGACATGAAATGGTACCGACCAGGGGTTTTCTTGGCTGGTTCAATCGCCTGTTCAGCAGGACGACAACACGATACAAGTCCGGAGTGTCTGGCGTGGTAAAGCGCACCGGACGCTATCTTCTGCTTTATGCAGGTCTCCTCGGGATCGTGGGCTGGCTGTTCGTGCAATTGCCAACCAGTTTCCTGCCGGAAGAGGATCAGGGCTATTTCATCAGCGTGATCCAGTTGCCGCCGGGTGCCACGCGGGAACGCACCAAAGAAGTGCTGACCGAAGTCGAGCAGTTCTATCTCAAGCAACCCGAAGTCGCGCACGTAATCGGCGTGCTCGGATTTTCCTTCTTTGGCCGCGGGCAGAATGCCGCGATCACTTTCGTCCGCCTGAAGGAATGGGATGAAAGGCCTGGCAAGGACAACTCCGCCTCTGCGCTGGTGAAGCGCGCCAACATGATGTTGTCACGCATCAAGCAGGCGATGATCTTCGCCATCAACGTACCTCCTATACCGGAACTGGCGGCTGTCGGAGGGTTTGATTTCCGTTTGCAGGACCGTGCCGGGCTGGGACGGGAAAAATTGCTCGAAGCGCGCAACATCGCGCTGGGCATGGCAAGCCAGCACCCCGCGTTGATGGGCGTGCGTCCTGAAGGTCAGGAGCCGGGGCCGCAGTTGCTGATAGACATAGACCGGCTGAAAACGCAGGCATTGGGCATAGACATCGCCGACCTGAACGAAACCCTGCAATCTGCGCTGGGTGTTGCCTACGTCAATGATTTCGTGCGCGAAGGCCGCATCCTGCGGGTGCAGATGCAGGCGGACGCCGACAACCGTACGACGCCGGAGCAGATATTGCGGTTATCGGTGCGGAACAAGCAGGGCGGGATGGTGCCGCTTTCCGAGATCGCCGTGTCGCGATGGATCGTGGATCTGCCAAAGCTGGACCGCTATAACGGCCTGCCGTCGATGAAGATCGCCGGCAGTCCTGCACCCGGCCGCAGCAGCGGCGAGGCATTGATGGCGATGGAAGAAGTCGCGGCCAAATTGCCGGTCGGTTTCGGTTTCGAATGGTCGGGGACATCAAGCGAAGAGCGGCTTTCCGGCAGCCAGGCGCCCTTCCTGTTCGGCCTTTCGGTGGTGGCGGTTTTCCTTTGCCTGGCCGCGCTATATGAGAGCTGGTCGATCCCGGTTGCTGTGATCCTGGTGGTGCCTATCGGCATACTGGGTGCGCTGGCTGCAGTCACGCTGCGCGGTTTACCCAACGATGTTTACTTCAAGGTCGGCTTGATCGTCATCATCGGACTTGCGGCGAAAAACGCGATCCTGATCATCCAGTTCGCCCGCGATCTGCAGGATAAGGGGCACGATCTGATCGAGGCCACGCTGGAAGCCTGCCGGCTGAGGTTCCGTCCGATCCTGATGACCTCGATCGCTTTTGTGATGGGCGTTCTGCCTTTGGCGATTTCAACCGGTGCCGGCGCGAATGGTCGCCATGCCATCGGTACCGGTGTCATGGGCGGCATGATCGCCGCGACAGTATTGGCTGTGTTTTTTGTGCCGGTTTTCTACGTGGTGGTTCGTACCCTGTTCCCCGGACAGGCGCGCAAGACCGGGCAGGAGAACGACCATGGTTAAGAGAACCGCGTCGCTTGCTTTGCTTGCGTTGTTGGGCGGTTGTTCGCTGGCGCCCGAATATCAACGTCCCGCCGCAGCTATTCCGGCAGCATGGCCGGACAGCGCGCAGTCCGGTGGCGTGCGCAAGGCGACAAGCATGGACTGGCAACAGTATTTCCCCGACCCGCGATTGCAGGCATTGATCGCAGTTGCGTTGCAAAACAATCGCGATCTGCGCATTGCCACTGCGCGCATCGCTGAAGCCCGTGCGCAATATGGCGTCCAGCAGGCCGATCGTCTGCCCAATGTCAATCTGAGCGGTACCCGCAATGCCTCGCTGACCCCGGCCAGTGCTTCCATCACCGGCACTGCGCTACAAGCTCAACGCTATGACGTGGCAGTGAGTCTGGTGTCGTTCGAGCTGGATTTCTGGGGACGCGTCAGCAACCTGAATGACGCGGCCAAAAACAGTTTTCTCGCTACCGAAGCCGCGCAACGCGCGTTCAGGTTATCGCTGATCGCCGACGTGGCGAACGCCTATCTGTCGCTGCTGGAGCTGCGCGAACGAACCCGGCTCACTGCCGCTACCGTCAAAGGGCGGGGTGAAACCAGGGACCTGCTGATACGCCGTCGTGACTTGGGTGTATCCAGCGAACTGGATTTTCTGCAAGCAGAGGGTGCATATCAAGCCGTAGTGGCCGAGTATGCGAATCTGGAGCGACAGCAGGCCGCTGCGGAAAATCTGCTCGACACGTTGTTGGGGCAATCGGTGGCCGGGATTAAGGATCTGCCCAACGGTTACGACTTGGCTAGGCAGGGCATAACGCCTGACCTGATCGCTGGTTTGCCTGCCGAAGTGTTGCTGCAGCGTCCCGATGTGCTGGCCGCCGAGTACAAGCTGATCGCCTCGAATGCCAATATCGGTGCGGCACGCGCGGCCTTCCTGCCGCGCATCACGCTGACCGGCAGCGCCGGCACCGCCAGCCGTACTCTGGCAGGTTTGTTCGATGCGGGCAGCGGTGCGTGGAATTTTCAACCCGCTCTCATCCAGCCATTGTTCGATGCCGGCCGTAATTCTGCCAACCTCGACATTGCCGAGGCGCGCAAAGTGATCGCCGTTGCCGAATATGAAAAATCCATCCAGCAGGCTTTCCGCGAAGTGGCGGACCTGTTGAATGCGCGCGACAAGATCGCGCAACAGCTGGTTGCCCAGACAGAGAATGCCCGAGTGCAGAAGCAGCGGCTGCGCCTGACAGAAGCGCGCTATCAAGCGGGACTTTCCAATCAATTCGAATTGCTCGATGCCCAGAGAGAGTCATATGCCGCAGAACAGGGGGCGACGCAGGTACGGCGTTTGTCGCTTGGGGTCGCCACGCAACTATACAAGGCGCTGGCAGTCGAAATCAGCGATCCAGCGCGTGCAGCGAATCATGAGGAATCCAGCAAATGATGTCAGAAATACAAATCAAGACCGCCAGTGAACAGACCCGGACGCGTTTGCTGGAGGCTGCGCGCGAGGTATTTTCACAGCACGGCTTCCAGGGCGCGACAGTGCGCGAGATCTGTCGCCGTGCCGAGGCGAATGGCGCAGCGGTTAATTATTACTTCGGCAGCAAGGATGGTCTGCTCGCCGAAGCCTTGAATTTCGCGCCGCTGAAAGCCATGCAGAAAGCCAATGTCAAAGCAGACGAGTGTCCCAGGATGCGGCTGCGCCTGTTCATACACGATTTCATGCTGATGTTGCTGGATGAGAAAAATCCTTCTTCGCAATGTCAGATCATGGCGCGCGAACTGGCCGACCCGACTCCCGCGCTGGACAAGATCGTGCGCGAGGCGGTACAACCGATGCATGAGTTTCTGGGCAAGCTGGTGCGCGAGATCGCCGGTGACAGGATCAGCGAAGCCGAGATGCGGCGTTGCGTATACAGCATCTTTGGCCAGTGTCTGTTCTACCGGCATTCGCAGCCGGTGTTGCACCGTCTGCATCCCAAGTTGCGCTATGACCACAAGGAGATCGAAGCGATAGCCGAGCACATTGCCGAGTTCTTTTTGGCCGGCATCAAACATCTTGCCAAAGATCGCGCTTGAAGATTGGTTTAGAAAAGGATTGATACGCTTGTTTGTCCGGACATCATCGATGCCTGCTTCGCGTGTCCCGCGACCTGACGACAAACCCGAATGGTGGTGTTCATGAGCGTGCCGTCAATAGTGCCCGAACGAGTGCAGTCGAGAGGCGAGGAACTCGCGAACAGCATCAGCCATGGAATAGGGCTGGTCGCGACGCTCGTGGCCGGCCCTTACCTTATCCTTCATGCGGTCCGGCAGGGAGAGGCGCGAACCATCGCGGGCATGTGCATCTTTGCCGCGACCATGGTGCTGCTGTATCTTGGCTCTACCCTTTATCACGCGCTACCGGCAGGCAAGGCCAAGCGCGTGTTCCAGATCATCGAACATTCCGCGATCTATCTGCTCATCGCGGGTACCTACACGCCATTCACGCTGGGTGTGCTTCATGGCGCATGGGGCTGGACACTGCTTGTCGTCATCTGGGTGCTTGCGTTTGCCGGAGTGCTGTTGAAGATAACCGGCAGGATGTCCCATCCTATTGTTTCCACCGGGCTGTACTTGCTGATGGGTTGGCTCATTGTGATCGCGATCGATCCGATGTATGCCCGCATACCGGCATCTGGGCTGCTGTTGCTGGCTGCGGGAGGATTGTCATACACGGCGGGCGTGGCCTTCTTCGTGACCGATGCGCGGCTGCGATATGGCCATTTCATCTGGCATCTGTTCGTGATGGCGGGGACCACATTCCACTATTTCGCTGTGTTGTGGTATTCGGCCTAGCAGGCCCCGTTATCGCAAATCAGCACGCGGTCTTTATCTTTGCAGCGCGGATTGCTGATGTTCACGATCAAGTCAAATTGCGCGCAGGCGCGAGCACAGCGCCAGATCACAGACTATCGGGTAATTGTGCCATCCTGTTGTTCGGCCGGTTTGCTTCTATAAATCTGGAACGCGGGATTCCCCGCCAAGTTATTCAAGCGCTCGAAGTTGTCCCGGATGTACTGGTCGACGATCGGGCGCGAGTTACGGAAACGCAAATCGTCACGCCCGTCGAGAGGAAAATCATGGATCACTGCAAAGCCGGGATTGGCGGCTTTGATCCTTTCAATTTCTGCCAGCTGGAAGGCTATGCTGCGTTGGGGAAATAAGACGTAGATTTCCCACATGGGAGATTTGCGCCCCAGCGCTGCATACGCGCCTGGCCAAAATGGTGCCGCGATGAAAGTCCGGTCACCGGGGGCGAACTGTTCGGCGAGTTTGTTGAGTGCTGTCAAATTGCTGGCCGTCTCCCGGTCAATATTGAGCTTGTCACCGGCGACATTGAGTTCGACGCATTGCTGACTCGAATAACAAAACCACCCTGGATATGCGGGGAGCATGACCCATAGGCTGGCACCGCAAAGCAGCGCAGCAAATGGCCACTTGATCTTTGCAGGCTGGATCGCCAGCAGTGCAAGGATGCCCATCAGGAAAGGCGGAACGCCCGGAGCGAGATGGGAAATATCCGCACGTGAATAGGCATAGTGGGCATAAGGCAATGCCAGGAATACCGAAGCTGTCAGCATCGGAGAAACGGACTTGCCTTGTATCCTGCACCTGATCACCCAAACGATGCCCAGCAAGCCAAACACGACGATGGCAATGAAGAATATCCCCACCAGCACACCGCGAACCGCATTGAAACCTGACATCTGCCCGAATGGAACAAGCCACGGCCAGGGAACAGGCAGCGAAAGATTGGTGGCTTTGATCTCGAACAGAAAACGGATACTTTCCCAATACGCCAGCGCGAATCCGGGAACGACTGCAAGAAACACCAGAACAGGTAGGTAACCTATGACGACACCAAGGGCCCAGGACGAGAAAGCTGTAATCAGGCTTGGTCCACCCTCACGTTTTATGGTGAGGTAGAGCATGATGCTCAAGCTGCCTGTCACGCCATACATGCCGTGGTTTCGACCAAACACCGCAACCAGACCGACGATCAGGCCGGACAGGAGATACCGTCGGCTGGAAGGCTGCTCCAAGAGATATGTGAGAGCACCAACCAGCAAAATTGGCAGCGAAATATCGTATACCCTGAATTGTTGCGCCATCCAAACCGCCAGCGTGATCCATGCCAATATCCAGAAGAAACGGTTCTGATTGGAGTTGCTGCGAGCCAGCAGTGCCACGCCGATGAACAAAGCGATGGCTTGGAATACTGCGCTCGCCGCCCGCAACGCCACGATTCCGGTATCGCCCAACAGGCCCATGAATGCGGCTGACCAGTAGTAACGACCAATATCGTATGCCATGAAATCTCGTATCGGTACTTCTCCCGCAATCACCCGCTGCGCACCGTACCAGAGATAACCCTCGTCAAGCATGCTTAATCCCTGATGACTTTGACTAAGGAAAAATACCAGGACGCCTGCCACGGATAGCAACAATATCGTGATGACAGGCGGAAGCTTGACCGGAAGATATCTATACATTGGTGAGGAGCAGATGAATGGCCGCACTATTCTAGTGTGTACAAGGGAATGAAGTCCATTTTCGATAATCCCGGAAAGTGGATTTGGTAACTTCCCGACTTCAGGGAAGTGTCATTGAATGCAAGGAATTGCTTTCGAGAGCAGATGCGAAGATTTGAATCTGTGTGTTAACTCACGGTTCGCTTATCGGCTCGTGTCCGCCACATCCCCCAAAGCGCATCTTCAAGATTATGCGCAAAGCGCGGCGCATCGAA